>NZ_VPCQ01000006.1:0-187656 GCF_013418125.1 Acinetobacter sp. YH12205
TGGAAGCAGATGAAATATTATTGGCGAGATTTTCAAGTCATGACAGCTGATAAAATAGAGCAATGGGTGGAGAGAGTATCAAACCAATTCGGAAAAGAATACATGTTTACTTTTTAATGACAGCTTACTAAAGAATAAGATTACAATTAAAAATTTATCATACAGTTGACCTACTTCATTACAATAACACAATAACAGGTTAAGTTTATATATCAATTGGGTTTAATTTTTATATTTTATCAGCAGTGTAAAATATTCCTATAGCAGTATTAAAAGTAACCCAATAGTTAATATAACGTCATTTTAAAATACTCAAAAATTTTATCTTTAGCACAAGAAGTAACAGTCCACACACCGTATAAACAAGGTTGGCAGAGTAAAACTTGAAGTGCGACATAAACCACCTAATTAATTTAAAGGGTTTATGGAGTATATAAAATTGTCATACCATCATCTTAACTTTGAAGATCGTACTGCATTAATGCTTGAGTCAAGAAAAGAAGGCTTTTCACCCAGAAAATTTGCTGAACTTATTAAAAGACATCCTAGTACGATCTATCGTGAACTTAAAAGAAATAGCATCAATGACGTTTATCAAGCTCAATATGCTTCTGATAACACCTTCGCTAGACGTAGACGTGGTCATAGAAAACTCAAAATCGATTCAATCCTCTGGAAATTTATTGTTGAAGCGATCCGTTGTTTATGGTCTCCTCAGCAAATAGCAAAGCGTTTAAAGAGATTTCCTGATTTGGATCAAACAATGAATGTAAGCCATACAACGATTTATTCAACTATACGAGCATTACCAAAGGGTGAGCTGAAAAAAGACTTACTATCCTGTCTGCGTCATGAAAATAAAAAGCGAAAAGCTAACGGTGAACCTAAAAAAGATTCTATATTACAGGATATTAAAACTATTCATGAGCGCCCAGCCGAAGTTCAAGAAAGAAAAATACCGGGTCATTGGGAAGCCGATTTAATTAAAGGTAAAGACAATAAAAGTTCGATAGCAACACTTATTGAACGAAATACACGGCTCTGTATCTTGGCAACATTACCTGATGCAAAGGCAGAATCAGTGCGCAAGGCTTTAACTGAAGCTCTGAAATATTTACCCGCAGAACTGCGTAAAACATTGACCTATGACCGTGGACGTGAGATGTCAGAACATAAAATTCTCGAAGAAGATTTAGGCATAGATGTATATTTCTGTGACCCACATTCGCCATGGCAGAAAGGCACATGCGAAAATATGAATGGTTTAATTAGGCAGTATTTACCTAAAGGGATTGATTTAAACCAGGCAGATCAGCATTATTTAAATCAAGTTGCCATGTCACTGAATACTAGCCCTAGAAAAGCGTTAGATTGGCTTACACCATTAGAGAAATTTGCTCAGCTTGTTGATTATCATAAGGCTTTTGAAACTGTCGCACCTCATGTTTGAATTCGCCGTTTATTATTTTAATTTAATAAATCAAAAACTTGTAGTATCTAAAAATACAATGCGTAAATATTTACAGCTCAAGTTCACACTACAGTATCGGCTTATAACCTAGAATATGTATTCTTGACTTATATAAACTTTATTTTCTCGAACGCATAAATGCTGTTTATCCTGAATGGATTCCTGCCGTTGTGTTCTACCAAGAAGTTTTAGAGTTTGAATATCTAGAAACGGTCAGAATCTTAAGGGAATATCTTGCAACAATATAATCAGTCACCAAACTTGAACCCTAACAGCTCAACTGTGTTAAAAAAATATGGTTTTTGCCCCCGCATATGTAAGCCCTACTATGTACAGACCAAAGGTAAAGTTGAACGCTTTAATGAATACCTCAAATCAAGACTATATTAATGGCTCAACTAACACCATCTGACGCTGCTATCGGATTCCCTAACCGCTCTGAGGATCAACTACAGCCTAAAAAACTGGCAAGCACTCTGGCCGCTATCTGGTTGATGGTAACTTACCAATCAACATAAGAAGCATTGCTTCATAAGGGATCTAAAATCAGATGTGTTCCAGGGCCTTGGGACGTAATAACTAGTTATTTGCTGGCTCGATGAGCAGTTGTCAGCGAGCAGCTAATATCATACACCTGATTTAGTCAGCAAAGCTGAATGGACTGGATCCGCATGCCCAATTAAGTGATGTGCCGAAAAGGTTGCCGATACATAAAGTGACCCAGATTGAAGAATTACTTCCACACCGATGGAAACCCAACTCAAATTAAAAAATAGCTATGGGGTTTAGCGAATGCTTACAGAATAATGTTGATTTAAGCCGCTTACCATTTGCTTACCAGAATCTAAAAACAAAAAAACCACTTACGATTAGTACACGTAAGTGGTTGTTTTATATGGTGGGCCCAGACAGACTTGAACTGTCGACCAACGGATTATGAGTCCGCTGCTCTAACCGACTGAGCTATAGGCCCTATAATTGAATTTGTTATATTTCAACAAGTTCAAGCGCAAAGAATACTAGCGAAGATTTTTTAAAAACACAAGCCATTTTCAGAAATTGCTGTATAGATAGTCAGCAGACGAATTTGATTATTATTGAAATATAAAAACTACACCTTCACTTTCCGAAACATTGCCCGATGCAACTTTAAACGCTTCTCTTTACGCACTTCTAAAAACAACTCAAACATTGACCATACCAAGACCAATAACAACACAGTCAATGCCACAAGAAAAGTCGTCAAATAAGCCACTTTAGTATCCTTCCATGATGCGTGGAATAGTGAAATGATGAATAGAATCATAGCTAATTACGACCAAAGTCTAATGATTTACAAATCATTTGAATAGTGCATTTTTGCTCAATTTAAGACTTAATTTCTCTCAATTCATATATTTTTAATATTAAAAACAAAGTATTTAGAGTTAAAACCAATAAAAGATATAACGCTATATCAACTGCATCACTTGAGATTGCTATATTTCAAACAATTTTCTGTTGACTCTTATATAAAACAAGCAGAAATTATGCATTTCCAGATTCATCAGCTGTTAAATCTATGTTGAAAAAATTTATAGGCGAGTCCGCATTCAAACTTGCAGGATGGCAATATCAGGTAGAACCCAACATCCTCGAAAATAAACAAGTGATCGTCGGTTTTGAACACACCTCAATGATGGATGCAATCCTCTCGCTTGCTCTGTTCCAAATTTATGATATTAAAATTCATACTTTAATCAAAAAAGAGCTTTTTAAAGGGCCACTTAAACCTATTTTAGAAAAAGTCGGCGGTATTCCAGTAGACCGTAAATCTAACAAAGATATTGTGTCGCAAATGGTCGAACTTTTTGATCAAAATGAACATTTCAATTTGGTCATCGCACCCGAAGCAACTCGCGCAAAAACAGGTGAAGCCCGCAAGCCAATTCGTACAGGTTTTTGGCATATTGCCAAAGCAGCCAATGTGCCTATCGTTTTAATGTATGCCAACTCACAAACCAAACAAGGTGGGATTTTTGGCAAAATCTATCCGACAGATTTAGATCACGATATGGCACTTATCCAACAATTATATAAAGAACATGTGGGCTTAGATATTGTCATTCCTGAGCCTAAAACAACTCAAAGCAACACTTAAAAAACCTAAAACTCTGCCCTTTATCTAAAAAAAGGGCTTATGTTAGAATGGGCGCAATTTTGATAGGCATACTGCCAATCTGTAAGGAGCATAGTTCGCATGGCGGGTCATTCCAAGTGGGCCAACATTAAGCATCGTAAAGCCAAACAAGATGCTAGTCGTGGTAAGTTGTTTACCAAATTTATTCGTGAATTAACAACTGCTGCAAAGCTCGGCGGTCCAGATGCGGCAAGTAACCCTCGTTTACGTGCTGTTGTGGAAAAAGCACTTTCAGTTAACATGACACGTGACGTCATTAACCGTGCCATCCAGCGTGGTGCAGGCGGTGAAGATAACGACGATCTTAAAGAAGTAACCTATGAAGGTTATGGTGTAGGTGGTGTTGCGGTTATTGTAGAAACCATGACAGACAACTTAAACCGCACCGTGCCAGATGTACGTCACTGTTTCTCTAAAACTGACGGTAACTTAGGCACCAATGGTTCTGTAGCATTCCTATTCACCAAACGTGGTGAAATTTCATTTGAAGATTCATCTTTAGAAGATCAAGTGATGGAAGTGGCTTTAGAAGCTGGCGCAGAAGATATTGAAGTGTCTGAAGATGGCATTTTGGTTATTACTACGCCAGAAGCTTTTGGTATAGTTCAAGATGCGCTAACAGCAGCAGGTTTGAAATCTGACAATGCTGAAGTGGTTATGAGTCCATCGACCAAAGCAGAAATTACAGACATCGATCAAGCGAAAAAAATTATGAAAATGATTGATATGCTTGAAGATTTAGATGATGTTCAAAACGTATATACCAACGTTGAATTCTCTGATGAAGTTTTAGCACAATTAGACGCATAATCGGTCTAACTGCAATTCCTAAAAACGCACGTTCTCGTGCGTTTTTTTATAGATCCAGTCAAAATAATTCTAAGATTCTAATAAATTAAACTTTATTTAATAAACCATGACAGTTTAAAACATCATATTCTTTAATCACAAAGCTAGAATGCAAACCTGCCACATGCTCAATTTTACCAATCCGTTTTAATAAAATTTCGCTGTAATTTTCCATATCTCGTGCCACAATCTCTACAATAAAATCTGCAGTCTGTCCTGTCACCAAAAATGCACGTATCACTTCAGGAATGCTTTCCAATTCATCCAAAAATTTGGCAAAAATATCGGTATCGTGTTTGCTCAAAGACACCTGCAACAACACATGCAAACTAAAGCCCAGTTTTTGATAATTAATTTCACGCTTTAAACCTGAAATAATTTTATGATCGATCAGACTTTTAATACGGCGATGCACCGAACTTACCGACAGATTAACCCGCTCGGAAAGTTCATTCAAATTGACATCTTCATTGCTTAAAATTTCTAAAATATGCTTATCGTAGCGATCTAATTCCATTTTCAAGCACTCAATCTAATCTGATAAAATTTAAACTCATGCTGCCATTATACTTAAATTATTTTGCAGACTAAGCATCTTTATCGAAAATTATTTTCCATTATTAAAGCAAAATGTTTATGATTCAACAGATCACCGCTTATCGTTTTGAACAACTTAACAGACAAACGGAACAGCTTTCTAATTTATTGATTTTCAAATTTTTAAATTTAAAAAACTCAACAAAACAACGAATCTACTCATACATTTTCACAATCCCGACCGTCTATCTTTTACAAGTGTATAGAAATGTATTAAAACAGATGCGCTCGACAATAAGCACAATGCAGCACAACAAAACCAATAAAAATACAAGGAGTCGTCATGGCTTTTAAATCTCTAAGCTTGCTGAAAATAAAATTAGCTCTGTATTTACCGTTGAAACTCAGACCAGCTCTTTATTCGATGGACTCTTAAGTGGTGGCTCTTTAAGCAATACCTTTTCTGGTTTGCTTGGCAGCCTGACTAGTTCGACCTCGACCACACCTACCCTAGATTCTTTATTAAAAAGTTTACTCTCTGGCAGCAGCTTAGATAGTTCTAGCCTAACCAATCTAATCAGCCAATTTTCAAGCTCGAATACCAACTTAGATATCACCAGTTTAATTAGCAAACTGACACAATCCAATGGCGGTAGCTTCGATATTGCTTCCATCACCAATTTACTCAGCGGCATGATTGACAGCAATGCAGGTGATTTAGATATTACGAAACTCACCCAATTAGTGAGTGGGTTAATCGGTGGTAATACGGGTAATCTTGATATTGCTCAAATTGCTCAACTGGTTAGTGGCTTGATTGGTGGCAACATCGGTGGAGGTTTAGGCGGTCTAGATATCGCAGTGATTGCTGAACTTGTAGGCGGTTTAATCCAAGGCAATGGCGATCTTGATATTGCGCAAATTGCTCAACTGGCAAGCGGCTTGATTGGCAGCAATATCGGTGGCGGTTTAGGCGGTATGGATATCGCGGTCATTGCTGAATTAGTAGGCGGTTTAATGCAAGGCAATGGCGATCTTGATATTGCACAAATTGCGCAACTGGCAAGCGGCTTAATTGGCGGTAACATCGGTGGTGATTTAGGTGGTCTAGATATCGCTGCTCTAGAACCAATTCTTGCGTTGCTTAATCCTGAAGGTCAGCTTGCAAGTGACTTTGATCTAGGTGGTTTATTAAATAATCTGACTGGAGATACAACTGGTGGTTTCAGCTTAGATGGCTTGAGTGATGGTTTTGACAACTTAATTTCTGGTTCAGATTTTAACATCAGCGACTTACTGCAAGGTGCGTCATCTACAACCAGTTCAGAGATCAATATTGATAGCTTAGTCCCTGCATTAGGCGATGCATTTGGCAATTTAACTGGTGGCACATCAGACACTCAATTTGATTTAGCTACCCTGCCAAATTTGGTACAGACTTTTGATTTGAATAACTTAAATTCTTTGTTCTAATCCTTGGTTTTAGGTTTTTATACATCAGTATCCAAAAAATACGCGCAGATTGCGCGTATTTTATCTGAGGCGATAACATTTAAATACCGCGCCAATCTACACGTGCATTACGCTCAGTTTGATAAATACGAGAAACATATTGCCCTAAAGGTAAATCCAGCAAATATTTTTTATAATCTTTAAATTCTTCAGAAATCACTTCATCATGTTCTTTTTCCCACGGCGTTCCAGAAATTTCCAAAATAGGTGCAAGCATCGAACACACTGAAATATCGGCTAAACCTAAACGCTCACCCACAAAATAACGCCCGTAATTATCAATCAAATGCTGATTTAAAATGACAATTAATTCATCCATCCGCTGTTTGGATTCTGCAACTTTATCTTGATCGAGCTGATAGCCCTTAGACACCAAGGCTTTAATAATTGGCTTGGAATATTTAGAAAATTGACGCAAATAGCCTTTTTCGCCAATTAAAATTTCCAAAGGTTCTTCACTTTCAGATAATGCATGCGCCAACCCCCATCGACGCACATGCTGCCCCAATTCATCAGCCAAAGTATTTATGGCCAACGCATGTTTATATTGTTCGGCATCACTGCGTAACAAGGCATGTTCGGGGTAAATATCATCTAGATATAAAGCAATTTGAGTCGAATCTGCTATCCAGCGGTCTTGATCACGTAAAATAGGTAATTTATTTTGCCCTGTTTTTAATTGGGCAAAAGCGCGATGCACGCCTGGAATTAAGTTTTGCGCATCATAATCTAACTCTTTATGATCCAATAACCAGCGAGCTTTCTCACAAAAATGAGACAAAGGAAACTGGTATAAGATGCGCATAAAATCTCCATATTTAAAATTTTGATATCCAAAGCAGTATCAATACTGTGCTTGTCATACTTTAGTCATAGCCTCTTATAATTACAATGTACTTTTTATTCAAAATTCAGGCGAAACAGTCAGCAATTCAAAATCAATTCCGAAAAGAAATTCAACGTACAGCATCAAGCACGCTAGATTGGAGAAACATCTGTCCGATGACCTGACTTTATCTGCCCTTTCATGTAAAATCGTGCCTAATTTTTAAATAACACGTTGTGAGTTATTCATGGGTTTTAATTGTGGTATTGTGGGCCTGCCAAACGTTGGTAAATCTACGCTTTTTAATGCTTTAACCAAAGCTGCAATTGCAGCGGAAAACTTCCCGTTCTGTACCATTGAGCCAAATACAGGCATTGTACCTGTGCCAGATTCACGTTTGGACAAATTGGCGGAAATCGTAAATCCGCAACGTGTATTACCAACCACGATGGAATTTGTGGATATTGCAGGTTTGGTTGCAGGTGCATCTAAAGGTGAAGGTTTAGGTAACCAATTCCTTGCCAACATTCGTGAAACCGATGCGATTGCGCATGTAGTTCGTTGCTTTGAAGATGAAAACGTCATTCACGTAAATGGTAAAATTGACCCATTAGATGACATTGCAACCATCAATACCGAACTTGCTTTGGCCGATTTAGAAACGGTAAGTAAAGCCATTACACGCTTAGCAAAATCTGCCAAAGGTGGCGATAAAGAAGCCGTAGCGACCAAAGCCGTTTTAGAAAAAATCCAACCTTTACTGGATGATGGCAAGCCTGCACGTGCAGCCAATTTAGATGACGATGAACGCAAATTGGTTCGTGGTTTTGGTTTATTAACCTTAAAACCAACCATGTATATTGCGAACGTGGCAGAAGATGGCTTTGAAAACAACCCACACTTAGATGCAGTCAAAAAACTTGCTGCAGAAGAAAATGCGATTGTGGTGCCTTTATGCAACCAAATTGAAGCCGAAATTTCATTACTTGAAGATGAAGACCGTGCAGAATTCCTAGAAGCTCTTGGTATGGAAGAACCAGGGCTGAACGTAGTGATTCGTGCAGGTTATGCGCTGTTAGGTCTGCAAACTTACTTTACTGCAGGCGTACAAGAAGTCCGCGCGTGGACAGTGAAAGTAGGTGCAACTGCACCACAAGCAGCAGGCGTAATTCACACTGACTTTGAAAAAGGCTTTATCCGCGCAGAATGTATTGCTTATGAGGATTTCGTACAATACAACGGCGAAGCAGGTGCAAAAGAAGCAGGTAAATGGCGCTTGGAAGGTAAAACTTATATCGTACAAGACGGTGATGTTTTACACTTCCGTTTTAATGTTTAATTGTTTTTATGTTTAGTTTTAGAACAATGCTTACAGCCGAGCATTGATTCAATAAAAAAACCTCGATGCTTACATCGAGGTTTTTTTATGGGCGATTCCGCATCACATTAATGCAGAACAACCTCAATTAAGACTGCACCACATTGCCCTTTTGTTTCGGGTCAGTATTGCCCAATTCAGGATGCGCCAAAGCATCAGCACATTGTTTTTTATCCCGTTCATAATCAGCTTGTTTTTGTGCAAGACTGCTTGAACTGTCAATCGTCGCACGTGCCCAAATTTCCAAACTGGTCAAAGCCTTACGACACAGCGCATATTTCCCTTCCGTTACAGAGTCGGTCATTTTGACATTAATACGCCAGTCGGTACTTAATTTACGGGCAGGTTTGCGGACTTTATCTTCAATTAAGTTACGCTGTTTACGATACACGTACGGCTCAACTTCATTCATTAATTCCCACGCGGCTTGCGCATACATAGTCGCATCATTGGTGAGTTTTGGCGCAGGCTTAATTTCTACTGTTTTTTGCGGGTTGTTGTCATTGCTACACGCTTGCAATAACAGGCTACTGCATAACATTGAAGCAAGCAGGATTACAGGTGTTTTCAATTTCAACATATCGGTTCGCCCATACAAACAATTCGGCATCATGCTAATGAATTCAAGTATAATACACAATCTTCATTTGACCCATCGTTCAACTTTCTCCCACAAGGTGTGTCGTGTCCGTACACAATATTCAAACTGCGCCCGCAGCAAGTTTTTGGCAAGGTGCAAAAGATAGTCAGGCGATTATTTTCACCTATCTGCCTGTTTCTTTTGCTTTTGGTGTTTCTGCAACTCAATTCGGCTTTAGCGCATGGGAAGCCTTATTTTTATCTTGCTCGATGTATGCAGGGGCGAGTCAATTTTTAGTCGTTGCCTTATTGGGCAGTGGAACTTCAATCTGGATGACCGCATTAACGGTAATCGCCTTGGATATTCGACATTTACTTTACGGCCCGGCCTTACAAAACCTGATTCAAGATCGTTTAAACCTAAAAAAAACTGCAATTTGGTCATGGGGTCTGACCGATGAAGTTTTTGCCTCAGGCATGATTAAACTGTCACAGCGCCGTCAGGAATGGTCTGAATCATGGATGCTTGGACTGAGTTTATTTAGTTGGTTGTCTTGGGCATTAGGCTCTTTGTTAGGCGGATTATTTGCCGATCAAGTCACTAAAATGCCACAGTTTTTGCAAGCGGCGCTCGACTTTTTACTGCCCGCTTTATTCCTTAGCTTCTTATTGGCAGCATTTGAAAAGAAACACACCTTTGTCGTGGGAATCACCATTCTAGTATCTGCCGTAGCTTGTTATTTTATTGACTTATCTGCTGCAATTTTTATTGGGATTTCTTCAGGTATTTTGGCGGGATTATTTAAACACTATGTTTTAAAACAACCCGACCCTGAACATACAGGAGCAAAATCATGAGTTTAGAAATTATTTTGGTCGGTATTATGGTCGGTATCGCAAACTTCGCCTCACGTTTTGGGCCATTTTTTGTGATTCAAAAGTTTCAACAAGGCTCACAGCAACGTGGTGCTTTATGGCTTAAAATCGCTTTGGGCAGCATTGGTATAGCCGCAATTAGCTCTATGCTCGTGGTTGCAACCTTGCCACCTTTGCTTGAAACACCCAATAAAAGTTTTGCGATGTTGATTGGCTTTTTAGTGCTGACAGGTTTGTATTTTAAGTTTAAGAAAATCGTACCTGCAACGCTTACCGCAGCCATCACCTATGGTTTAATTTATACTTATGTGCCATTTTCGTTCTAATGTTGCTGAAATTTAGAGGTTGAATCGTCCAAATGATCTATTTCAGGATTCAGCCTTAACTGCTTTAAAGCACTGAATGCAATATAAGTAGATGACAAAATCATGATTTTGTTGCAAACAGGGCTTAACTCATGGAACAGTTCTGCTATGCTAAAAGCCCACTTTAGCAAGGACGATTCACATGAGCGTGACCATTGGTACTCCCCTTCAATCTTCTGCTTTTAAAGTTTTGCTATTGGGTTCAGGGGAACTCGGTAAAGAGGTGGTAATTTCACTGCAACGCTTAGGCGTAGAAGTACATGCCGCCGATCGCTACGACCATGCGCCAGCCATGCAAGTCGCACATTATGCTTATACTTTAAACATGGCAGATGCCACAGAATTAAAACAACTGATTGAAAAAATTCAACCCAATTTAATTGTGCCTGAAATTGAGGCCATTGCGACATCAGTTTTACTTGAAATTGAAGCGCAAAATATTGCAACAGTGATTCCATCTGCCAAAGCGGTAAATTTGACCATGAACCGTGAAGGCATTCGTCGTTTGGCTGCAGAAGAATTAGGTTTGCCGACATCCGCTTATCGCTTTGCCAATTCTCTCGAATCTTTCCGCGCTGCATGTGATGACATTGGTTATCCAAACTTTGTGAAGCCTGTGATGTCATCTTCAGGCAAGGGACAATCGCGTGTCACCTGCTTTGATGAAGTTGATGCAGCTTGGGAATATGCCCAGACTGGCGGGCGCGTCAATCAAGGCACTGTGATTGTTGAATCACAAATTGACTTCGATTTTGAAATTACCTTATTAACCGTACGTGCTAAAAACCCAGAAACTGGTGCGATCGAAACTTCATATTGCGACCCAATTGGTCACCGTCAAGATGCAGGCGACTATGTAGAAAGCTGGCAACCTCAAGCCATGAGTGATGCTGCCTTGACTGAAGCGAAACGAATTGCACACAAAGTGACTACTGCCTTAGGTGGTTGCGGTATTTTTGGTGTAGAGCTGTTTGTGAAAGGCGATAAAGTCTGGTTCAGTGAAGTATCTCCACGTCCACACGACACAGGTTTGGTGACATTGGCTTCACAATTCCAAAGTGAATTTGAATTACATGCCCGCGCGATTTTAGGCTTACCTGTCAATACCACACGCCATAGCGTTGCAGCCAGTGCGGTGATTTATGCAGGTGTCGATGCAACGAATCTTTCATTTTCTGGCCTGAATCTTGCATTAGCACATCCCGATACAGATTTACGTTTATTTGGCAAACCTGAAGGTTTTGAGCGTCGTCGTATGGGCGTTGCCACTGCACGAGCAGAAACCACAGAGCAAGCGCGTGAGCTAGCTCAGCAGACTGCGGACACTGTTCGCGTACATTTAAACGAAAATCAAAATTAAGCTCGTCATTGCATAACGGAATTGTCCATGATCATTACATTACCCTTGCTGAATTATGTAAAAAGCAACCATGACATTCAGGCCATTAACCAATGGCGCACCGATGTCGAAAATCAGCTACAACAATGTTTTGAAAATGGACAATCCATTCGTGAAGTGATTTTGGCGCGTTCTAACCTGATTGATGAAGCGCTCACTTTCTTATGGCAACATGCTGAATTAGACAAAACCGATTTGAGCCTATTTGCAGTGGGCGGCTATGGGCGTAAAGAAATGCTGCCCTATTCCGATGTCGATATTATGGTGTTGTCGGAAGATGCAATCACATCAGAACAAGAACAACTTATTTCGACCTTTATTTCGTCTTTATGGGATGTTGGCAACTTCAAACCTGCCACCAGCGTGCGGACTATTCAAGACTGTGTGATTCAGGCAACCAGTGATTTAACTGTTGCAACTGCCTTGATTGAAGCGCGTTTAATTACAGGAAATCAGCAGCTTGCCAAATGGCCGCGTCGTATTGTTTCGCAAACTTGGACAGATAAAACCTTTTTTGATGCCAAAATGGAGGAGCAAAGCAAGCGTTACGCGCAGCACAATGACACCGAAAGTAATTTAGAACCTGATATTAAAAATGCTCCGGGCGGTATTCGTGACATCAACCAAATTGGCTGGATTGCCAAACGCCATTTTCGCGTCAATCGTATTTACGACTTGGTGCATTTAGGTTTTATTTCAGAATTTGAATTGGGTGTACTTGAAGAAGCCGAAAGCTTTTTATGGGAAATCCGTCATCATCTCCATCGTTTAACCAAACGTGATGAAAACCGTTTATTGTTTGATTATCAACGAGATATTGCAGCAACTTTTGGCTATGTTCGAGAAGAAGGTAAACCGCAAAATTACCCGATTGAACAATTTATGAAGCGTTATTATCGCTCTGCACAGCAAGTTTCCACTTTAAATGAAATGTTGCTGGCCTATTTTAATGAGTCGGTCATTACCCCGCGTTTGCCTAATTATGAACGTAACATTGAAGAAATTAATGAAAATTTTAAACTGGTCGATGGCAAACTTGCCGTGCAGCACCACAAAATTTTCTCAGAAAAACCAAGCGCAATTTTAGAAATTTTCTATTTATTGGCCAATCGTCCTGAAATTGAAGGAATTCGCGCACGAACACTGCGCCTGCTGACACTTGCAGCCAAGCGTATTGATCAAAGTTTCCGTGATGATCCAACGCATCAAGCGCTGTTTATGGCAATTTTGCGCTCACCGCACCGCTTGTATAATACCTTGGTGACTATGAAACGCTTAGGTGTATTGGGCAATTACATCCCCGCTTTTGGTCAAATTACAGGTTTAATGCAATACGACTTATTCCATATTTATACAGTCGATGCGCACATTTTACTATTACTCCGCAATTTAAGCCGCTTCAAAGAACCTGAATTCGCGAAAGATTTTCCTGTGGTCAGTTCGGTATTTCAGCGTTTAGCCCGTCGTGACATTATTTATTTGGCTGCGATTTTCCATGATATTGCTAAAGGTCGTCGTGGTGATCACAGTGAACTTGGTGCGGTAGATGCGATTGAGTTTTGCCGTAAACACGGATTTACTGAACGTGAATGTAACCTTGTGGCATGGTTAGTCAAAAATCACTTGTTGATGTCAGTCACAGCACAGAAAAAAGATATTTCTGACCCCGATGTGGTCAAGGAATTTGCCGAAAAAATGGGAGATATGGAGCATTTAGATTATCTCTATACCTTAACGGTTGCTGATATTAATGCGACTAATCCAACACTCTGGAACTCATGGCGTGCATCCTTAATGCGCCAACTTTATACGCAAGCGCGTGATGTCATTCGCTCAGGACTTGGGCGTCCCGTCGATTATCAAATGCTGATTGAAGACACCAAATTTGCGGCAAGCGAGTTACTGGTTAAAGATTTTGAACTCAGTGCTGTTGAAAAAGTCTGGCAAGAACTGGGCGATGAATACTTTATTAAAGAATCTGCCGATGAAATTGCATGGCATACCCGCGCGATTTTGGAGCATGGCGATAATCCTGCACCATTAGTGCTCATGCGCGCGCACCGAAAATCAGCACAAGACGCAGTACAAATCTTTATTTACACGCAAGACCAACCCAACCTATTTGCCACAACTGTCGCTATTTTAGACCGCATGAACCTTGACGTTCAGGATGCACGAATTATTACTGCGACCAAAGCCTTTAGTTTGGATACTTACGTGGTCTTAGACCGTTTTGGCACACTCTTAACAGACCCTGAACGTGAAGAAATGGTGATTGAGGCTTTAGTGAATGCCTTGAGCCAGTCAGATAAATATCCGGGTCTGATGCAACGCCGCATTCCGCGTCAATTACGTCATTTTGACATTGAAAATACAGTAGAAGTGACTTTCAATGCAGCGCTGAATCAAAACATGGTCGAAATTGCCACACTAGATCATCCCGGGTTACTCGCCAAAATTGGCGGCTTGTTTATGATGCAAGGCTTAGATATTCACTCCGCCAAAATTGCCACCCTGGGCGAACGTGCCGAAGATATTTTCTTCGTCACCAAAAAAGATGGTAACCCAATGACAAAGTCTGAAGCAGATACCTTTGCCATCCAGCTCAAAGCTGCTTTAGATGAGGCCTCTAATCAGGTCTGTGGTCAACATTAACTTCAATTTACGGAACATCCATGAACTCAAGTTTGTCCTTATTACATCCTTACCCTTTTGAAAAGCTAAACAAACTATTTCAGGACGTACAACCTGCAAATTTGCCGTTAATTCCACTGTCTATTGGCGAACCTAAACATCCTGCACCTGAATTTGTCAAACAAGCCATTATTGATAATTTTCAGCATTTATCGACTTATCCGAACAGCAAAGGTCTGCCTGAATTACGTCACAGCATTGCCCATTGGCTGACACAACGCTTTCATTTAAAACAAGTTAACCCAGACACTCAAGTTCTCCCCGTTTCAGGTACACGTGAAGCGATTTTTTCCTTCGTACAAGCATTGATTCGACGTGAAGATGCACCCTATGTAGTGATGCCCAATCCGTTTTATCAAATTTATGAAGGGGCAACTTTATTGGCAGGTGCCCAACCTTATTTCATCAATTGCACCGAAGACAATAATTACTTGGGTGATTTTGATGCCGTACCTGCAGAAGTCTGGGAAAAAACCGCTTTATTATTTGTCTGCACACCAGGAAATCCAACGGGTGCTGTCCTTTCAAAAGAACAATTTAAAAAGCTAATAGCTTTGTCAGATCAATATAATTTTGTCATTGCATCTGATGAATGCTATTCGGAATTATGGTTTGACCAAGCTCCTACAGGTTTACTGGAAGTCTGTGCCGAACTTGGACGCGATGACTACAAAAACTGCATCGTATTCCATTCTTTGTCTAAACGCTCAAACTTACCCGGCATGCGTTCAGGCTTTGTTGCGGGCGATGCCAACTTATTAAAACCTTATTTGCAATATCGTACCTATCATGGTGCGGCAATGCCTGTTCAACATCAATTGGCATCTATTGCAGCTTGGGATGATGAACAGCACGTTGAAGATAATCGTCAACAATATCGCGCCAAGTTTGAATTATTTCAAATGGAACTTGGGCATTTACTGCCATTAAAAAAACCAGATGCAGGTTTTTATTACTGGCTCAAAGTCGATCATGATGAAAACTTTGCCAAAATGTTGATGGAAAAAACCCATATTAAAGTGCTACCAGGGCGATATTTATCTCGTGAAACCGCACAAGGTAACCCAGGTGAAAACCATGTTCGCTTGGCTTTGGTTGCAGATTTGGCACAATGTGAACAAGTAATTCAACGTCTTAAAGCGATTTTATAAGTTAATGATTTCAACTAAATTTAAGGCGATCATCTGATCGCCTTAATCAGGGTCTGTTGACATTTCATAAATGGCTTGCGCTGTAGGCTAAAACTGAGCAGATCAGGCATGAAACGCAAGTAATAGCGAGACTATTGCCAAGTTTCATGACGCAATCTGAGAAAGTTTTAGCCACATGAGCAATAACAAAGCACTGCTTTGTTTGCTGCGCAAGGGGACAAGCATATTTTTTGCTGCTATTGCGTTATGAGTCAGTTATTTAGAATGACTAAATTTCCTGTCTCATGCCTTATATCAGCTAAAAAATATGCGTTGTCGCAAATATAGACGAAGTGTCAACAGACCCTAAATTATTTGCACAAGCGCAAGCCTTTATCGTAAAGCCTTTTCAATTTCCGCCTGCAAATCTTCAGGTTTTGTGGTCGGAGCAAAACGGTTCAACACCTTGCCATCTTTGCCAATTAAAAACTTGGTGAAATTCCATTTAATTCCGTTGCCCAAAATACCTTTACTGTTATTGGTCAGGTAACGGAAAATCGCATGTGCTTCAGGCCCTTTCACATCAATTTTGCTAAACATTGGAAAACTGACACCATAGTTTTTTTGGCAGAAGCTCCCAATTTGCTCATTGGAACCTGGATCTTGCCCACCAAACTGATTGCACGGAAAGCCCAAAACTTCAAGACCTTGGTCTTTATATTGTTGGTATAACTTTTCCAAACCCGCAAATTGAGGCGTAAAACCACACTTGCTGGCTGTATTTACAATCAACAAAACCTTCCCTTCATAATCGCTAAAGGCTTTATTTTGTCCATCTAACAACTCAGCTTCAAACTGATAAATGTTGGTCATGGATAATTTCCCTCATCATTTTTTTCTTGTGTTTTGAGTTCTAAAGAAGCCGAATTGACACAATAGCGCAATCCTGTTGGCTGTGGACCATCATCAAAAACATGCCCTAAATGTGCGTCACAATGATGACAAACAATCTCAGTACGCTGCATGCCGTGCGAACCATCCTGATGTTCTTCAATCACCCCAGGCTGGATTGGACGATAGAAACTTGGCCAACCGCTACCGCTGTCATATTTTGTTTCAGATGAGAATAGCGCTGTACCGCAACAACGACAAGTATAAATCCCCTCTTGTTTAGTATTCCAATATCTCCCCGTAAAAGCAGGCTCCGTGCCTTTTTGACGTGTAATCCGAAATTCCTCTGGTGATAACTCTCTTTGCCATTCTCGGTCTGTTTTATTGAGTTTTCCCATCACTAACTCCTTTAAATCTTTGACATTCAGTGTCATGCTTCAGTACTTCCATTTTTACGCTAGACCTTGCAAAATATCTAGCTAAATTTCAGCATAGATTGTGATATTTCAGTAATCTATAATTTATTTATCTTCTAATCATTGGATGGAACTATGTCCGTACTAGGTAACACGACTCCGCGCGAAATAAAAAAATCATCAAAACTTGAGCATGTATGCTACGACATTCGCGGACCTGTGTTACGAGCGGCCAATGAAATGGAAGAGGCCGGTCATAAAATTATTAAACTGAATATTGGCAACCCTGCCCCATTCGGTTTTGAAGCGCCACAGGAAATTATTAATGATGTCGCATTGAATTTGCCTAATGCGATTGGTTATACCGACTCCAAAGGGATTTTCCCTGCGCGTAAAGCGATTTGTCAGTACTATCAGCAAAAAGGCATTTTCGATATGCATGTCAATGATGTGTATATAGGCAACGGCGTGTCTGAACTGATTGTTATGGCGATGCAAGGCTTGTTGGACGATGGCGATGAAATGCTGGTACCAATGCCTGACTACCCGCTTTGGACTGCGGCAGTGAATTTATCGGGCGGTACTGCTATTCACTACAAATGTGATGAAGAAAACTTTTGGTATCCAGACATTGCCGATATGGAAAGCAAAATCACGCCAAATACGCGCGGTATTGTCATTATTAACCCGAATAACCCAACGGGTGCGGTTTATCCACGTCATGTGTTGGAACAAATTGTAGCATTGGCAAAAAAATATGACTTAATTTTATTTGCCGATGAGATTTACGACAAAATTATTTATGACGGCATTGAGCATGTTGCGGTTGCAGCTTTAGCGGGTGATCAACTCTGTATCTCATTTAATGGCTTGTCTAAATCGTATCGCATTGCGGGCTTCCGTTCAGGCTGGATGGCGATTACAGGCGATAAATCACGCGCTGCAGACTACATTGAAGGTTTAGACATGTTGGCGTCTATGCGCTTGTGTGCCAACCATCAGGCGCAGTACGCGATTCAAACAGCATTGGGTGGTTATCAGTCTATCAATGACTTGATTCGTCCGGGTGGTCGTTTATACGAACAACGTAACATTGCATGGGAAATGCTGAACGACATTCCTGGCGTGTCTTGTGTCAAACCTGAGGGTGCAATGTATTGCTTCCCGAAACTTGATCCAAACGTCTATCCAATTGAAGATGACGAAAAGTTAATGCTCGATTTACTCAAAGCAGAAAAAGTTTTATTGGTTCAAGGTACAGGTTTTAACTGGCCAACGCCTGATCATTTCCGTGTCGTGTTCTTGCCTGCAGAAAATGAATTACGTGAAGCAATGACACGTTTAGGCCGTTTCTTGGCAAAAATCCGCTAAGATCAAACCGAATCTCTGTTTTAAAATGCCGTGTTGATCACGGCATTTTTTATGGATTTGATTTTTATTTCTATTTTATCTTTCACCTATTGTTCATCACCAAGCAGTAACACAGCAAAGCGATACTCAGACACTTAGGGATACACTTTTACACGCCCGCAAAAGCATGCTGTAATAGCCACAAGCGATTAAGTTTCAGGAATTGAGCATGCACTACCAAGTCCATCTTATTGATGCGCAAAAACCATCACAAAACTATATTTGGTTGCTTGAACATTGTGCTAGCAAACAAGTGGTGGTGATCGACCCAACCGATGCCAAACCTGTTGAAGATTTTTGCCAAAATCATGGTTTAGAGATCGCGCAAATTTGGTTGACGCATTGGCATCAAGACCATATTGGCGGTGTGCCTGAACTCATTGCAGAACGTAATTTACCTGTTTATGGGCCACGTGAAGAATTGAGCAAAATTCCGTTTATCACGCATCCTTTACAAAACCAAGATCATATCAATTTTCATGATTTACAGGTCGATGTTATTGCCGTTCCGGGACATACCTTGGGGCATATTGTGTATTTTATAGATGCGTTGGATGTATTGTTCTGTGGCGACACTTTATTTGCGATGGGCTGTGGGCGTGTTTTTGAAGGTACATATTTGCAAATGTATCAATCTTTAAACCGCTTGGCAGCGCTGCCTCCGCGTACCCAAGTATATTGCACCCATGAATATACATTGGCGAATGCACAATTTGCACTGCATGTAGAACCCGACAATGTTGCCATTCAAGAGCGTTATCAACAAATTGAAAGTTTACGCATGCTTAATCAACCCACTTTGCCAAGCAGCATCGAACTAGAACTGGAAACCAATCCATTTTTAAGGGCCGAAAGTGTCGAAGAATTTCAGAAATTACGTGAACTCAAAGACAACTTTTAAATTGATGCTTTGATCATAAAGCATCTGATATTTCTCTCGGATTATAAAATCTGATTACTGGCAGCAAACTCATCTAATTGAGTTTGCGTCACCACACGCACAGCATTCATTTCATCGACCCGCACCAAAAGTAAATTGGACAATGCAGGCTGATAACGGCGTGCGCTGCCAAAAGGCGTATAAGCCACTTTGGATTGCGAGGAAAACAGTAACCAATCTTCATGCCCAAGCATCACGGCAACAGGCTCTAGCCCTTGATTTTGCATCTGCTTCACTATGTACTCAGCCTGCTGTTGGATTGTTTGTGCAGTCATGTTTATTTTCCAAATCTTCAAACTCAACCATAGTATAAGCTAATGTCCATTTGGTGCCGACATGCTCCACACTGATATGCATTGCGCTAAATTAAAGCTTTGCATGAAAACAATGGAAAATCTTCATGTGTTCATGCTGAAAATAAATACAGTCTAAAACCAAAAATCATTAACAAATTATTTCCAAGTCATCTTTTGGCAATATATCTAAGACCTTAAAATTAATTACGCCACCTCAGTTAAAATAATAAATATCAATAATTTACAAATAAATAATTCTTTTAAAATATTCTAATTGCTTAAAAGGACTTTAGATTTCTAAAAATCAGTGAAAAAAATGTCAAAGAAATACATTTCTGCCCTTTAAAAATTCAAGAAATATCCCTATTAATAATTAAATAAATGGATAGGAGTTCTCTCGTGAAAAAAGTTGTTAAAGCAAAAAATTTAATTGCGTTTCGTATTTGGTTAGAAAAATTAGGTTATTCAGTCAAAAATTTGGCGGATGGTCACGGTTTCACATTTAGCTTTCAAAAAGAATATGGTTTGGTCACTTGCGAGCTTTCTGGTAATGCTTTAGCAATGAAATTAGGCGAGGAATTTGAAGACCATTTAAAAGCATAAGTACTTATACAATATAGATAAGTATGCGATAACGGTTGAACTTGATAGGATGCAAAAATAAAAATTCAAATCGTATTTCATCAACACTTAAAGATGATCTTGCCCATAACCTGTTTATGGGCTTTTTTTTATACTGAACTTTAAATCTTAAAATACATCTAAGCCTTGTCAAAGAGATGCAATGATTTAAAGCTAAAATAACAGGCAATAAAAAAGCAAGGTCATTGCCTTGCTCTTTAATGTATGGTGGGGACGGAGAGACTCGAACTCTCACACCTCGCGGCGCTGGAACCTAAATCCAGTGCGTCTACCAATTTCGCCACGTCCCCAACATCGGGTACCAACTGAGTTGTTGGATTTTAATTTGGCAGAGGATCAAGGATTCGAACCTTGACGAACGGTTTTGGAGACCGTCATGCTACCATTACACCAATCCTCTGTAACTTAAAATCAAGCTGACTTGATATTTAAGTGGTGGGGACGGAGAGACTCGAACTCTCACACCTCGCGGCGCTGGAACCTAAATCCAGTGCGTCTACCAATTTCGCCACGTCCCCGATGGCTGTGTATATTATAGAGATCACTTCCTGATGACAAGCCTTTTTTATAAAAAAGCACAATGACTGTTTAAATAAAAAACAAAAAACTATTTTTTGATTTTTTCTTAAGCATATTCAGCCACTAAGCCATAATTTCAACTCTGCAATACTCGTTGCACGCTGCGAATAGGACTTTGCCAACATGTGATTCAGCAGTGGTAAAAATGCTTGTAGATGTATGGGAAGTTGAATATGCAATCTTTGACAGTGCAAATATGCCCAATCGTGGTAACTCTTTGCCTGTAAGCGTTGTTGCGTTAACCACTCATAAAAAATAATGCCTAACGCATAAATATCACTTTGTGCAGTTTTAGGCTGTCCGTGAAATAATTCTGGCGCCATATAACGTGGTGTGGCGGTCATCCCCTGACATTGAATATCTGCAACTTGCTGTGCTTGCTCAAAATCTAACAGTTTGATTTGCCCATCTAACTGCACAATATGTTCAGCTTTTAAGTCAGCATGAATCCAACCTAATTGATGTAATGCTTCCACTGCTTCAAAGACACGCAAAAATATGTGTTTAATCGCTTCTGTATATTCAGGTAAATTACCCATCACAAAAACAGCTTGCGCTTCAGGTAAAATTAAAGCACGTGAATAGACCTGTGAATAATGCGATGAAATGTCATGTGAATTACCCTGCGACTGAATATGAATGGGTGCAGCATCCATCAATTCACATGGCAATAAAAAAGATAAATATGATGATTGCGCGTACTGTTTATAAAAGTTCCATTCTTGTGCAAAACCCTGCTCTACTGTCGCATGAACACCTTGTTGTTGGGCTTTCAGCCAATAAAACTGCCCTTGATGTTCAAAACGATAGATATGCCGACCATATTGCAAACTTTGCGCTTTACTGCGCAGCTCGAACTGCGCAGTATCTAACTGTTGAACATCCAAATTTAAAACATTAAACAACACTTGCGCCAGTGCGCATTTCTGCTGCGACTTCGGTGGATACCTCTATTTGTGGTACATTTAATAACAACTCTAAGCAATGTTGCAAAGTTTTACCGACACGTGCATGTGTTTCAATTGATGAAATTTTCGGCCAAGTCGCACGCTCGCCTTCACGCTGTAAAATTTTAAATAAATGTGGTTTCGGGTTTTGCAACATATAGCTGTAATGACGCAGGTTATAGCTTCCTACAATATTCACATCACCATAATAGCGTTGATCGACAATGCCATAGCCATGATCTAGCAAACGACGCACTGGCGGTACAGCTCCTGCGCGCTCACGTACAAAATCCATTACCCCACGACTAATGACTTTGCCCTGACGACGAATAATCCGTTCTGGCCAACTCAGCATATCTTTACGATAACGCTTAATATCATCCTGCATAAAAGGCACTACATGCGGATTGACCTGACTGGCGATGGTGTAGTTAATATTATACAAACGTGCCATTTTTTCCTGTGGGAAATCGCTACGCACACTGCCATCCACCCAACGGGTTTTACCCATATATGGAGTGTGTTCGCCATCATAACGCTTGTTGGTTAAACGTACTGGTGGAAATAAAATTGGCACAGCACACGAGGCCAACACCGCACTCCAAACCAACAAATCTGGCGCAGTGAAGCTGTTCATAATGCGTGAGTCTTGCGATGCATCATAAGGCGCAACCGCCACATTAATATGCAAACCTGATTTTTGAAAAGCTTCTTCAAACGTGGTATCGCCCAAGTTTTTGATCAGGAATTTTTTTAAATAATGCACATCGGCAATTCCACCATTGCCTTTAAGAATTTCGCGCATTTGTCTAAACTGAAATGCTTCGTGGAAAAATGACTCACCACCCAAAATATGCTGTACTTCTTCAGGTTTTGCAATGCCTAGCATTGCAGTCATTATTGCACCCGCGCTCGAACCCGACAGCACTTTAGGCATTAAATCCTGTTCAAGTAAGGCCTTACAAACACCTGTATGAAACAAACCTAACGTTGCCCCACCAGAGAACATCAAGGCAGGTTGTCCGTATGCAGTTTGGCATTGCTGAAAAAACTCTATTTTTTCTACTTTGGTTAAAGCCTGACATTCATCTGAAGCGACAAAAGCCAAACTTTTACTGACTTCATCCACATAATCTTCAATAATTTTTTTAGTACCCACATAGGTTGCAGTAAACAACATCGGATGGGCAATATTGGCTATGTCAAAAGTTAAACCTTCACGCAAAATATAAATTAAATCGTGACTGCGTTCGGTGGTGCGATAACGGCGTAATAAATTTAAACGATGCGAGATAATTTCCGCATCAAAATATGGCGAACTGTTGTCATATTTCCATTCTTGCGCACCAGTTTCTTCATCTATACGAATGGCAATACTTTTCCATTCTTCATACGATTCGGCATTTTGAATTTGGCGCTTGAGTTTTTTTATGCGATAGGCTTGATGCGGATTAACATCTTCGGTGAAATCTTTAAATAACATAGCATTCCTCAATCCGTTGGTTTATTCGCAGCACTACGCTTGCCTATGCCTACTATACACAACAATATCTAAAAAATTGTAATACGCGTCAATGACTCGATTCACACTTTGATTGTCAAATCTAGGTCAATTGCGCTAGTCTTAAAGTGTAGCAATCTGATCTGCATTTTTTAAGCTGAATTATCATGGCAAACCTAGATTTACCCGACAACATCTTATTATCACTTTCTCATGTACTCCAACAACTACAGCAAAGTTTACCTGCTTTAAAACAAGAAACCGACTTTTCCGCCATCGCATTCAAATGGCAAGATCGACAATTGATAGCGATTCAACAACCAAGAAAAATTGATTTAGATGATTTAAAAGGCATCGAAAAGCAAAAAGAAAAAGTCATTCAAAACACCTTGCAGTTTTTAAATGGCTTACCTGCCAATGATGTGTTACTTACAGGCTCACGCGGTACGGGAAAATCATCTATTGTACGTGCCCTATTGACCGAGTATGCCAATCAAGGATTACGTTTAATTGAAATTGAACGCGATGATTTGTCTGAATTGCCAGAAATTCAAAAAATCATTCAGCATCGTCCTGAAAAATTTATTGTCTACTGTGATGATTTAGCTTTTAACGCAGAAGATGAAAATTATCGTAGTTTAAAAAGTGTTTTAGATGGTTCATTACAATCAGGTTCCAGTAATTTTATTATTTATGCAACCAGTAACAGACGTCATCTATTACCTGAATTTATGCATGAAAATACACCTGTCACTCGTGTAGATGTACCGCAATATACTGAGTTGCATCCTCAAGAAGCAATTGAAGAGAAAATTTCACTGTCTGATCGCTTTGGTCTATGGCTGTCGTTTTATCCAATGGATCAAAATCTATATTTAGAAATTGTGGAGCATTATTTACACAAAGCCGAAATGCCAATGACTGCCGAAGTACGTGCAGAAGCATTAAGATGGTGTCAGGCACGTGGACAGCGTTCAGGGCGTGCTGCCTATCAATTTTCTAAACACTGGATTGGCTCGCAGCAACTTAAAGCACTTTAAATATTTTAATGGGTTGTTTGCATATAGAAGATAGTCAGCAACCCACTCTATTTAAACGCGCTAAATGACTGAGCGACTACTGACCTTGTTCTGCAGCAATCCGTGCCAATGTGTCTTTATAAAATTCTTCGCCATGCGCCTGCATTTCTGCCACAGTCGGCTCTCCTACATATACTTCTTGCGGTGCTGTCGCTTCAGGTGTGATAGCCGAAGGATGAGTTGCTGCAGTAGTCAAACGAGTCGGTACTTCGACCTGTTGGGCTGTCACTGAACTCGGCTGATTTTCTGTACTATTTATATTTTGCTGTATTGACTCAGCGCCCTCGCAAGCGGTCAATACCATCATCCCCATCACACAAATAATGCAAAATGTATTTTTAAATCGCATGTTTATCTCAATTGGTTTTATATTAAATATCTACCAAAAATCATAGTTTAAAGTTGCAAACACAACAATTGGACAGGATTCACAGATTTAAATACTGCTGTCAGCTACTTTATGGATTTCTATAAATTGTAGGATGAGTGCACAAAAAAAATAAAGCAGTTCTATTTGAAACCAATACGTGAAATAAAGTTTGGGATAGAATATGACTATAAAACTTCAAAAAAATTAAAAATATTTATATTGCAATTATTTAATTTTACTTAATAAGATCAACTTTAGTCCATTGTATTATTTTATGAACCCATTATTCGCTTAAGATGCAATCTCTTTAAAACAAACAACGGTTAAAAAATAATGTTTAAATTTAAAAATTTGTTAATTACAGTAAGTTTAATTACAACGCTTACAGCATGTACACAAGTGAAAACGCAAGAGTATTATGCCGAGAACTTAGATGAAGCTAAAAAAGTTTTGCAGAAGTGCGAAGAAATGGCCAATCAAGGTAAATCACTAGAAGGTAAAAAATTAGAAAACTGTACAAATGCAGGGAATGCTGTGATGCAAGGCATGATGAAAGATCTTACCAAAGGTTTAATGGACGCAGTTCGCTAAGTCTTAAGTATTCGTTTCTAATATTAATGTAAAAATTTAGCATATAAAGTCAGAGGCAGATTATTGCCTCTGATTGATTTTATGCTACGAACAACTTAACCCGCAGTTGGATTGGTAAGCTCCGTCATCGGCCAACGTGGTGTAGTCGTAACCGATAAACCATCTTGCTGCCCTGCTTTTAAACGCTGATAGCCCGCAAAAGCAATCATTGCACCATTGTCGGTGCACAATGCAGGTTCTGCATAATAAACCGTTGCACGAATTTTAGCTAAATCTGCTTCTAAACGCTCACGTAACCGAGTATTTGCACTCACCCCACCCGCGATCACCAAGCGTTTTAAACCTGTTTGTTTTAAAGCTTTTACCGATTTTTTCACCAAAGTATCAACAATCGCTTCTTGGAAACTTGCCGCAATATCGGCATCACGGTTTTCATCACCTAACTTTTTCATTTGTACTGAAACCGCAGTTTTTAAACCGCTAAATGAAAATTCTAAGCCTTGGTGCAACATTGGACGTGGAAATTCAAAAGCTTTGGCATCGCCTTGTTCAGCTAGTTTGGCGATATTTGGCCCACCCGGATACGGTAAACCCATCATTTTGGCAACTTTGTCAAAAGCCTCGCCTGCAGCATCATCAATCGACTCGCCTAACAATTCATATTGGCCAATGCCATAAGCTGCCATGAGCTGTGTATGCCCACCCGAAACCAATAAAGCGACAAACGGAAATTCTGGCGGTGTCGCAGACAATAATGGTGCAAGCATGTGCCCTTCCATGTGATGCACCCCAATTGCAGGTTTATTTAAGGCAAAAGCTAAAGTTCGTCCAAATAATGCGCCTGTCATGAGTGCGCCCATTAGCCCCGGCCCACGGGTATAAGCCACTGCATCAATTTCAGATTTTTTGACTTGGCTCTGCTCAAGCAATTGATTGATTAAAGGAATAAGTTTGCGCACATGGTCACGTGAAGCCAGTTCGGGTACCACACCACCATACTCTGCATGCAATTTAATTTGGCTATACAGTACTTGCCCGCGCAAACCTAACTCGCTGTCATACAGTGCAAGTCCTGTTTCATCACAAGATGTTTCTAAGCCTAAAACGATCATTAAATTGCCTATAACCTGTATCAATTCTATTGCGAAACCTATTATAGACTTGTGATATGAGATGTAAATGAGTAAAATACTGACCTTCACTTGTGATCGTGGGCAATTTCGCCCAGATCTTATCCATAACTTAATGAGGATTCTTCATGCCACAAGTTAAATTGAAAGAAGGCGAACCAGTAGACGTAGCTATCCGTCGTTTCAAACGTTCTTGCGAAAAAGCAGGTGTTTTAGCTGACGTACGTAAGCGTGAATTCTACGAAAAACCAACTCAAGAACGTAAGCGCAAAAAAGCTGCTGCTGTTAAACGCTACCAAAAGAAATTGGCGCGTGAATCAGTACGTACTACTCGCCTTTACTAATTAATTTGTGATTGCCTGTCTGGATTAAATGATGACGACTTTAAAAAACCAAATTACTGACGTTTTGAAAGCGACAATGCGCGCCAAAGAAATGGATAAGTTAACGGTAATTCGTAGTCTACAGGCGGCAATTAAGCAAATCGAAGTCGATGAGCGCAAAGAGCTTGACGAGGCTCAGGTTCTTGCGGTCATTGAAAAGCAAATTAAACAACGTAAAGAATCGGTTAAAGCCTTTGAAGGCGCTGGCCGAGAAGATTTAGCTAGTAAGGAACAAGCCGAAATTGAGGTGTTATCTCAGTTTCTACCAGAAGCTATGACTGAGGAAGAACTTGATTCCATGATTGCGCAAACCATTGAAGCGCAACAAGCTACTAGCATGAAAGATATGGGTAAGGTGATGAACTCTCTGCGTCCGCTCATAGCCGGGCGCGCCGATCCTGCTCAAGTATCTGCCAAAATTAAAGCCAAATTAAGCTAATTAGCTCACCCCAAATTTGTGCTTCTCCGAACACTGATTTAAATGTCAGATTAAGCCCGCTTTAATCTTTCTATCTAATGCTATTAAGTAAAATGCTAAACCTAGGATGAGATAGATTATCTATTCACCCTTAGACACTTCTGCTTTAACTTTTTACTTTAAATCGCAGTTCACTTGATATTTTTTCAGTAATTGCATTTCTTTAGATGTGCTGACCTGCTGAATCACGTCCTGTTTATTAATATTCTGATAACGACGATCCAAATAGGCACGGTTTTCATCTGCTGCCTGATATAAACGATCAACATAACGACTAACAATGCCGCAAAACTGCTGCTGTTGCTGCGGATTAAAACCCTGCTGTTGTGGGTTTAAGCCTCGTAAAAACTGTCGGGTATCTTGTTTATATTGCGCATTAATTTCTTCAACAGCCAACACATACTGCTCTGCACTCGCAGCATAGACATTTTGCAAGGTCATCCCCAAAGTAAGGCATAAATAAATATATTTTTTCATTTTCAAGTCAGGGTCGTTTCAACTCAAGTTCTATTTTAGCATTGTATATTCGGTGAATAACTATTCACACGACTCAATTGCCAAAAAGTTGGGTTTGTATTGCGCAAATGCTTGCTCACATGGTTCGGGAACTTTGCCTTGAGTCACTGTCCCTAAGCGTAAGCGAATAATATCGGGTAAATCTAGCCGATAAGAATAAATCGGGCTGCCACACTCCTGACAAAATACCCGTGCTTTATTGGGACTATGAAAATATTCTTTTAGATATTTTAAGCCACGCACCACTTCAAAATGTTCGCGTGCCACTGGACTATTCCATCCCATAATACCGCCTTGCGCACGACGGCAATGCTGGCAAAAACATAATATTGTTTTTTCAATTTCGGCATGGTAACGGTAATACACCGCACCACATAAACATTGTCCCTCAATCATTCTTAAACTCCCTTTCTTTATTGTTATGCCACCGTATGTACGCCCGACTTATATTTTTAACTGTCGTTCTCTTTGCATTTCAGTCACACGGTTTTTTATATTTGCCGACATCGCCTGATTGTCTTTGGCTAAACGCTGCGCGTGCAGTAATGATTTAATTGCCTCTTCTTCCCAACCTGACCAATACTGTACTTCTGCACGATACCGTAACACATTTACCGTGCGTAATGCAGAGCTTCGGTCTACATTTGCCGCTTGCTGCATTAAATTCCATGCCGATAAATCACGTGGATTTTTTTGCAAGAAATCCTTCAAAATACTTTCTGCTTGCGTAGTTTGATTTTGACGAATCAAAACCTCGGCCCATTTATAATTCAGCGCACGATTTTCAGGCATAATTCGCGCAGGTGAACCAATTGTTTTGAGCGCTAAATCAATTTTATTTTGCCCTAAATAAATGTCAGTTTGAATAAGTGTCAATAAATTATGTAAACGATTGTGACTTTTGGCCTGATCTATACTTTGTTGCGCCAAAACAAAATCGCCTTGCTGGCTATAAAAATAAGCCAAAGCCAAATTCGCCGCAAAATGGTTACGGGTTGCAAATGCTTTAAGCTGCTGTTCTGTCGCCTGCTGCGAAACCACCAAACTATATAACTTTAAAATCTCAAAGTCTTCATCACGCAGCGAGGTTGGCACTGGTGGCAATTGATTGGCACGTAAACGCGCCTCACTCATCCGCTCTGTGGTTAAGGGATGGGTAAACCAAAAGTCAGGTAAGAAGCTCACTCGACTCGTAGTACGGTGCATCACCTCAAAAAAATCTGCCATACTTTGTGGATTGTAGCCCGCGCTATACATATATTGCATGCCAATGCGGTCTGCTTCACGCTCCTGATTACGGCTATAAGTCAATTGCTGATCCATTAAAGCGGCTTGAGAACCCATCATCACCGCTGCGCCTGCATCACCATCGGCTTGTGAGGCAACCAATGCCCCAACCACAACCCCAGCGAGTGCCAACAAACCCTGTCCTTTAAATGCCTCTTGAGAGCGACTGTAATGACGTTGCGACACATGCGCAATTTCATGCGCCATCACGCCCGCAACTTCATCCATATTACGGGCAGAATTAATAAGACCTGTGTTTAACGCAAATAAACCACCCGGCACAGCAAAAGCATTAATTTGTGGATCATTGATAATGAGTAGCCCAATGGGTTGCCCCAATTGAGTTTGGCTGAGTAGATGCGAAAACGTATTGATTAATTGATCTTCCAGCCACGGGTTTTGCGTGACAGGCATTTTACGCTGCACTTCCCGATAGACTTTTTCACCAATACTGCGTTCTTTTTGCTGATCAATTAATCCCACACCACTGCCTATTTCAGGCACATTAAATTGTGGTGTGGTGGTTAGATTGGCACTTTGGGTTGTCGCAATACTGGCAAAACTCAAACCGCAGATCAGTAATAGATGTTTCAATGGATGATCTCAAATACATATTTTGCATAATGATTCACTATAACATTGAAAAATGAACGCATTTGCAATGATGTGTTATCAATTTTTACCAAATCATCTTTAACTTTAAGACGTATAACAAGCAGGATTAACAACATATTGCGGGCGACGTCCTTCCAGCGCATCAACTAAATTTTTATAGGCTAAGTTTGCCATTTGTCGACGAGTTGCTGCAGTTGCTGAACCAATGTGCGGCAAAGTCACGACATTATCTAACTCAAATAATGGTGATTCTTGCAGTGGTTCTTTGTCATAGACATCCAAAGCTGCGGCAAAAATTTTGCCTGCTTGTAAGGTCTGAATAAGTGCCTGCTCATCAATGACCGAACCACGCGAAATATTGACCAAAATTGCATGAGACGGCATTAAATCAAGTTCACGCTGACCAATTAAGGCTTTAGAGTCTGCATTTAAATCGACTGCCAGTACCACAAAATCAGACTGTTGCAGCAATTCATCCAGACTTAAATATTCTGCATTAAATGCCTTCGCCACTTCCATTTTTTCACGACGATTGTGGTACACCACATTCATATTAAAACCATGAAATGCACGCCGTGCGATAGCCGCACCAATATGCCCCAAACCTACAATACCAATGGTTTTACCATAAATATCCTGTCCAAACTGTGCTGCACCCACGGTACGTTTCCATTGCCCTTGTTTAGTCCACCGATCTAAATATGGCACTTGTCGTGCTGCACTCATCAATAAAGTAAAGGCTAAATCTGCTGTGGTTTCAGTCAAGACATGCGGTGTATGGCAAAGACTAATCTTTTGTTGGGTTAAATAATCTACATCATAGTTGTCGTAACCGACACTTACACTCGAAATCACTTTGAGTTTAGTCGCAGTATGCAAGTTGCTTTGATTAAGCAAGCGCCCTGCACCAATCATGCCATCCGCATCTTGCACATGCTCAAGCAACTGTTGATTCACGTCACCCAACTTCGGGCTGACCTGCACCACCTGATAATCTTGCTCTAGCTTACTTAAAATTTCTGCATCAATTTGACTAAACACTACCACTTTTTTACGCATGATTATCCCTGTTTCGTGTCTACAATTGCTTGTATATGTAGAGTTTTAAATATCTGAATTGACTTAGGCTTTAGGCTGTAACGATGTGATTTGTATCGCATCCCACAGACTTTTTTTCAACAGCGGTTGATCTAACATCTCTTGCAAGCTGGCTAAATGCAAACATTGTTCAGATTTAAAATGTGGTAATTGACCTAAAATCAGCATGTTTTTATCTGTGCTCAAGACATCAACAAAACCTTGCACATAATTTTCTACCCCGATGCCGTCTTGTAATACTTCTAAAGCAAAAGGCCATTGCAATACGTGATATTCGGCCTGTAGCGCATGTTGAATATTACGCCACAATTGTTGCTGTTCCTGACTCAAGGTAGTGCTTTCTACCAAAATGACACAATGTGGCAACTGCAAAGCTTCAATACTAAATGCTTCAATTTGCAGCATGACACGCGCTTCAGGAACAACTTCTGGCGCGGCCGCTTCAACTGTCGTATGTTGCGGAGATGGTTCTTGCTTAGGCTTTTCGTGAATAATCGGCTGTTGTTGTTTTAATTGTTGAGGTACTGCAGCAGGAACAATAATTTCGCTGTGTATTTCAGGTGCAGCTTGGTCGCGCCAAACCGATGATTGTGGCAAAGTTTGAGACACAGCCATTCTGGAAACCCAAATATCGATTCCCAAACTGGCTAAAATGTCACGCTGATGCCCCATCATGTTTATCATCACCCATCTAATTTTTCGCTGCACGTATTTATCACAGAACAACATGCAAGATAGCACCTATTCTACCTAGAAAGGCTGCACAATGCTGTGCTTTCTTTCACCCAATCTGACCTATTCGTATTTTTTCAAAATCTGCTTTAAACACACCTAGTCAATCAGTGTCACACAATCATCAAACTGTTTTGTTTTTGCATTTGCTCGACGATTTCTTCGGTTTTAAAACCTAAACGCCAATAGAGCAACTCCAAAACATCCAATTCATCTTGGGTGATAATACGGTCATTCCACAAACAAATTTCAGCAATGCCTAACACCATCAGTCGATCACGCAGCAGCAAACCTGCCATATCATTTAAAATTTCTGATAAATCAATCGGTTCATCTGAAATTTCTTCATAATCAATCAATTCATCTGCAGTTAAAACACGTTCTAAAATACGTTCACGTACATCTAACTGATTAACACTATTAATTTGCTGCACATGCAATAAAGCATCGATTAAACGTACAATTTGCGGTTTAACTTCGTGTAACGCTGCAGGTGTATGTAAAGGCAGCAAGTTCAATTCAAACTTAATACGTTCAAGCAGCAAGGCATCCAACAAACCAATCTCGCCATCTTCCTGAATGATTTTTGCCAATTTGGTTAGAAACTGCCGTGCGATACTCAGCGGCATACCACCAATATTTTTACACGCTTCATGGAAAATCGAGATATGTACTCGCCCATCCAAATGTAATAAAGCATCTACAATTGCACGACTCACTTCTGCTTCAGCAGGAATAAATTCACGATATTGGCGAATCATCAAAATAGCGACAATCACCTCACGCGAACCCGTTGCCGTTTGTAAGGCACGCTGAATTAGCTCTGGACGCGGCATGTTATTGCGAATTTCAGGCTTGAGTGGCTTAATTGCATCATTAATTGCAAAGCTAATCGGCGACAAGCGCAGCAAAGGCAAAGGTTGCGGCGAGCTCCACGGCGCATAATATTCAGCATTCATTTCTTCTAACGAGCGAAATAGGCTAAACAAAGGCTGATTGCGTAAACGCTTCAAATTTTCGAGTTGTAAGTCTTGCACCAAGGTTGGATCAAGCTCAAAAATACGGGCTTCAATACTTGGATGAATATTCATCCAGCTTTGCGGACTGAGCGAGTTAGCAAAGCACATGTGGGAAATCGATTCTGAATATTCACTATGAATTTGCGATCCCGCATGATGCACATAAATCCGCAGCAAAGTTTGAATATTGGCATTGTTTCGAATCAGGCGTTTGGTTTTTAAATCATTTTTAAAGGTACGTCCGCTTAGACTAATATATTTAATTAAGCGGGTAATCAACACTCCTAAACTGCCAAACAACCAAATACCACCACCTACAGCCACAAAAAAAGTCGCTAACTTATGTGGCGGCGCATCACGATGTTGTCCAAAACCAAGTTTGGCGATGCTACTGCCCCACTTACTAAACGTGGTTAGACTACTGTAGAGGATTTTAAGTTTAGTATTATCAATGGTTTCACCACTTAAAATATGGTTAAACTCATGGCTGAGCAATCCATAAAGCTCTTGCTCATCCAAGTTTTGCAAAGCGCCCCAAGTCAAAATAATCACAATGTCTTTATGACTAAAGCCTGCAGTTAAGGCATTCACCCCAATTTCATCGGGCAATACATACACGGTAGGTGCTGGAATTTGAAAGGTATCTGCCAATTGTTCGGTCAGTTTGAGCGCTGTACTTTCTTCTGGGGTACTTTCAAACTGGGTTAAACGACGCGCACCCAATTGTTTTGCCAAAGAATGACCGCCTGAGCGAAAAACGTAAAATTCCAAAATAACGGATACAGTCATAATCAACACCAAGACCGTAATCCAGTATGGACTTAGACTGTGCCAATAGATGGATTGGCTTGAATCGACATAATAGACCAACAGACCCAAAACTGTGTTTAAGATAAACAGGGTCAAAGCGACTGCAACCAAACATAAAATTGCAGACCAAATCATATTTTTGTTTTTAATCAAGTAACTACTCACAGACCTCAATGTAAACATCCTGAATTACATTGTATTTGAGCCACCATCATAAATGAAAAAAGCGGGAATTTCCCGCTTTTCTCACTGAGCTGATCAGAAAAAGAATTAACTCTCTTTTACACCAGTTAAGTCTACTGACGCAGCATCAATATTGACATCAATATAACCATCTTTGCCTTTTTTAGCCAAGTCGTTGCGCTTTTGCTCAAGATCATTCAGATAAGCTTCGTCAATTCCGCCAGCTACATACACACCATCAAATACTGAACAATCAAATTCAGTTAAATGTGGCACTTTATGGGTACGAACCGCTTGTTTTAAGTCTTCTAAATCTTGGAAAATTAAACGGTCTGCACCAATAATTTCACGAATTTCTTCAACATTACGGTTAGACGCAATTAATTCATCTTTGGCTGGCATATCAATACCATACACGTTTGGATATTTCACCATTGGCGCTGCAGAAGCAAAGAATACTTTTTTCGCACCTGCATCACGCGCCATTTGGATAATTTCGTTACAGGTCGTACCACGGACAATCGAGTCATCCACCAACAGTACATTTTTGCCTTTAAACTCAAGCTCTACAGGGTTGAGTTTTTGGCGTACTGATTTTTTACGCAATTGCTGACCCGGCATAATAAAGGTACGTCCGATATAACGGTTTTTCATAAAACCTTCACGGAATTTGACCCCTAAAGTATTTGCCAATTCTAAAGCTGAAGTACGTGATGTATCTGGAATTGGAATAACGACATCAATATCGTGCTGCTCGCCCCACTCTTGAGTAATTTTATGCGCCAGTTTCTCGCCCATTTTCAAACGCGCTTTGTACACTGAAATACCATCAATGGTCGCATCTGGACGAGCAAAATATACATACTCAAAAATACATGGGCGATATTCAGGTTTAGTTGCACATTGCTGAGTAAATAACTCACCCGCATCATTAATAAAAATCGCTTCACCCGGTGCAATATCACGCTCAACTTTAAAGCCAAGTGCAGTAATTGCCACAGATTCTGATGCAATAATATATTCCATGCCCTGTTCAGTTTCACGCGAACCATAAATCAATGGACGAATACCATTTGGGTCACGAAAACCAACCAAGCCTTGACCTGTAATCATTGCGACAACGCCATAAGCACCCTTGCAACGCTCATGCACACGGCTGATCACATGAAAAATATCTTCAGGCGTTGGATTTAATTTGCCACGTTTTTGCAACTCATGTGCAAATACGTTCAATAACACTTCCGAGTCAGAATCGGTGTTCATGTGACGTAAATCTGTTTTAAACAGATCTTCGTGAATTTCTTCGGCATTGGTCAAATTACCATTGTGTGCCAAAGTAATCCCGTACGGCGAGTTCACATAAAATGGCTGCGCTTCGGCACTGCTAGATGAACCTGCAGTTGGATAACGCACGTGCCCAATACCATAATTACCTTGCAACGCACGCATGTGACGCGTATGGAATACATCACGCACCATACCGTTATCTTTACGCAAGAACAAACGTCCATTGTGGCAAGTTACGATCCCAGCTGCATCCTGTCCACGATGTTGTAACATCGTTAATGCATCAAACAACATTTGGTTAACAGGTGATTTACCAGCTATACCAACAACTCCACACATAGCAACCTCGCAGACCAGCTAGGGATTAATAAAAAGGATTATTCGTTGAGCCATCTGCGCCAGAGCGGTTTTCTTTTGCGTCAGATGCGATGTCGGAAGATGGCGCGGCATCTTTCGACTTGATGTGCTGTAAAGCCTCATTGGCAGCGTCTTTGGACAGTTCTGTTGCCCACGGTGCATACGGCAATAAAGTTTGCACAAATTTAGACTGTTTCCAATAAGGCGAGCTTTCGACCCAAGGACCAATGCCTTGAATGGTAATAAGAACAATGAGTAAGCCTTTCAAGGTACCAAATGCACCGCCTGCCAAACGATTTAATGGGCCAAGTTTCAAGCTCTTTAAAACACCATTTAAAACAGCGGTTACAATCCAGGTCAGTACCACAATCACCAAGACAATAAATGCAAAGGCTGCAATTTTTTGTACCACAGGATCGCTACTGAGTGCTGTCATCGAAGGTGCTAGGACAACTGCATATTTTGCCGCAACAATTAGGGCAAAAATCCATCCTACCAAGTTCGCAAAGGCTTTAATAAATCCTTGTCGCAAACCGTTCAACCCTCCAATAAGCAAGAGAATCAGAATAACGATATCAATGGTATTCATAAGTTATAAGGCGTTCACACAATCTTGAACCAGCTCAGGACCTGCATAGATTAAACCACTATACACCTGAACCAAGCTTGCACCTGCATTTTTTTTGGCAACCGCTTGTTCGCCCGATAAAATGCCACCTACACCAATTAAAGGAATTTCACCTTTCAGTGCTGCTGAAAATGCTGCCAAACATGCAGTACTTTTTTCAAACACAGGCGCACCCGATAAACCACCTGCTTCATCGCCATGCGGCAAGTTTTCTACACCTTCGCGCGACAAAGTGGTATTGGTCACAATCAGACCATCAATTTTGAATTGCAATAATTGTTTGGCAATAAACTGAATATCTTCAGGGTCTAGATCTGGAGCAACTTTTAATACCAACGGCACATAATGTTGATGTTCTTCGGCTAACTCCAACTGACGCTGTTTGAGGGTTTGCAATAACTCAGTCAGCGCATCACCACTTTGCAAACTACGCAAGTTTTTGGTATTCGGTGATGAAATGTTTACGGTGATATAAGAGGCATAGTTATAGACTTTTTCTAAACAAATCAGATAATCATCTACTGCATTTTCAACTGGCGTATCGGCATTTTTACCAATATTAATCCCCAAAATGCCTTTAAATTTTGCCGCTTTGACGTTTTCAATCAGCTGATCGACCCCATCATTATTAAAACCCATACGGTTAATAATGGCTTTGGCCTGCGGAATGCGGAATAAACGTGGATGCGGATTGCCCACTTGAGGACGTGGCGTAATGGTACCAATTTCAATAAACCCAAAGCCTAAACCAGCCAAGGCATCAATATACGCACCATTTTTGTCTAGACCTGCTGCCAAACCTACTGGATTAGGGAATTCAATTCCCATACACGTCACAGGTTTCGCTACAGTCTTTTGACGCATCAAGCCCATTTTATGGCTCGATTTCAATAGTGATAGTGTCAGCTCATGTGCACGCTCTGGTGCTAAAGAAAATAACAACGGGCGGGCTAGAGAATACAACATATCTGCAAAAGTCTACTGCTTTCTAAGTCGCCATATTATAGGCTTAGCCCAGTCAAAACGCTATGCTTGACATGGGTTTATTTTCCGAGTTTCGGACTTTATTTTTAACCTTTACTGGACTGTCGCTGTTAATTTAATCTGCCCTGCTTCAGAAATTAATTCCATTTTTTCAATACTTAAACCCATTTGCGCTAATTGGGTTAAAAAATTTGCCAACACGGCATAATTGACATGACTCGCTACAAGTTGCATCTTGTCACCACTTTGCTGCGAAGCAACCGATAAGCCTTGTTGCTGAGCCACACGCTGAATTTTATCGGCTGCACTGAGTTGAGCATCATTAGCTGGTTTCATTGTGACTGCATGACTTTGCATCACCACCACCAAATCTTTAAGATCATTCACCCGTTTTTGCTGTTTTTCGGCTGCGGCATGCATATACCACAATGCAGAACCCACCGCAGCAACGATCACAAAGATTGTGGTAAACACCACCAAAACACGCTCACGTGTATTTAAACGATCTAAATAATCTTGCACCAGTTCAATACGTTGATCGAACCAAGTCGACATTTTTTCCATGGCTTTCATTATTGTATTTTCACCAATCCTACTGCACCTGACGCGCTCGGCTGAATATTACCCAGCTCGACCTTAAAACCCTGCTGATTCAATTGCTGAGTGAGCGCTTGCAAGGTCGCTGCCGAATTAGCATTCAATTCCATGTTCAACATATTGGCATCAAAACTCACACGATTAGCCACAATTTGATTTTGCATCAACACAGGGCCAACACGACTGAGCAATTGCAGCGCTTGAGTATCTGCATTTTTACTCATGCGTACCTGACTTTCAAACTGGCTTTGAATATTTTGCTCGGTAATACGGCTGTTTGCGCCAAACCAATATTGATATTGTTCTATGGCTTGAACCGCTGTTTGATCTGCTACTTTTTTAAGCTTGCTCCAGCGCAGTGCATCATAGCTAAATTGCACAATTAAAATCCCGAGCAACACTGCTGCACAGGCTTTCCAATAACCTGAAATACCCGTATCTTGCTTGGCTTTTGGCAGCATGTTGAATGGATGCTGTTTGGCTTTCGCCAATGCAGGTACTACATAATGAAAGCTTTCTAACTGCTCTTGTGTTGCAAATGCTTCAATACTTTGTATTTGCTCTGCACTAAAGTTGGTGATTTTATAGTTTCGTTCTGCAGTTTGATAATCTAGATAAAGCGCCAGATCATCAACTGAATAACCTAAAAATTCACTTTCACGTACCAACAAGCATCCGCAAATATTTCCAATCACCGTTTGCCCTACATCAGGTTGCGGCAAGATTAAAAAGTCAGGTAACAATGCACTGATTTTAACTGGCAACAAACTTAATACATGCAAATAGGTTTCAATACTATGCTTAGCAACTCCCAACACGGTTATTTGCTCAGGTGGCTGAAAATGATGAGCCACCTGCATCGCATCAATTGGCAATACGGTATATTCTTCTAATAAATACTTCACACCATCGGTACCCAATTGTTTATATTGGGCTTTAGGTAAAGTTTGTTGCATAATTTGCACATCACGGCTTGGGAAAAACACCACAGCATCTTTTCCTTGAAAAGATTGCAATGCCTGAATCAAGGCATCAAGATTATCTGCCTGTGTCCAGTGTTCCCCATTTGACCATTGCCAAACCCCATTGGCTTCTGGCATCCATAAATACAGCATTATTATCGTTCTACCGTTGAATTGTATTTAACTTTATACATTTATTTTATGCGTTTGGAATAAAACTTTTGATTTGGGTTGAAAGTCCCGCAGCAATTACTGCCTGCTCATAAATACGTGCTTCTGCCAAATGATAGGGATGGAAAGATTCTGAAGTCAAAATTTCTGCCATGTGTGCCACCACATTCATGTGACACACCACCGCAATTGACTCATACGGCAATTGTGACAACCATTCCACCGCAACTTTTGCATCATCTTCAGGTTTAATGGTATTGCAGACCACCACAGGCACATCTTTAAAATATTGCTGCAAATGTGCCAAGGTTTCTTGTGCACGCAATAAAGGACTAACCACAAACACATCGGGCTGAATGATATTTTTTAAATAGTCTGCCGTTTCTTGTGCTTGTATATGACCACGCTCAGTCAAAGGACGCTGATGATCATTGCCCATAATCGCAGGAGCGGCTTCACCATGACGAACAAGAGTCAGTTGCATAGAATTTCCTTATAGGATGATACACATTAAGTTGTGTCAATTTAACTCAAATTATGCGCTCAGTATAACCTGAGAATATGACAATTCAGTTCACCAAACTGTCATATTCCATGCAAGTTTTTACCTACTGTGGCGCTGTTTTTATGGATGTAAAACTAAACTTGATGATGCGGCAAGACAAATTCCACATCACTACGATGTCCATTCTTCATTAAAGACAGCGCAATGTTCATGGGTGGCGCACCTTCAAAAATCACTTCATAAAGCGCACAAGTAATTGGCATATACACATCTAATTCATTCGAGCGCGCACGCACTTGTACAATGGTATTAATCCCTTCGGCTGTTTGCCCCAATTCTTCTGTGGCTTGTTCCAAAGTTTTACCTTTACCCAGTGCATAACCCACTTGATAGTTACGACTCAATGGACTGCTACATGTTGCAAACAAGTCACCGACACCAGACAACCCTAAGAAGGTCAATGGATTTGCACCAAGCTTAACCGCAAAACGACTCATTTCTGCCAATGCACGGGTTAAAATCATACTCTTGGTATTTTCACCCACGTTATAAGCGGCTGCCATGCCCATCGCCACAGCATAAATATTTTTCAGCGCACCGCCTAATTCCACACCATTCACATCATCGCTGGCAAAAACACGGAATAACGCACTGTGTAAAGCTTGCTGCACCGCATAACGCACCAATTCAGAATGACTGGCAATAACCGTACCTGCAGGCTGCCCCGCCACAATTTCTTTGGCAAGGTTCGGGCCAGACAATACACCATACGGCACTTCTGGCAATTCTTCACGGATAATATCGCTCATAAAACTAAAGGTTTTGGCTTCAATACCCTTGGTTAAAGACACCACTGCTTGCGCACTAATAAAAGGTTTAATTTGACGCAACACATCACGGAAAGAATGACTTGGAATAGCCACTAAAATAATGTCACGGTCACGAACTGCAGTTTCCAAATCTGAAACGGCTCTTAAACCCTGCTCCAACTGAAAATCTGGCAAATAACGTCGATTAATATGCGTTTCATTAATTTCTTTGGCAGTTGCTTCATCACGAATCCAAATCATCGTGTCGCAGCCATTACGCACTGCTGTATTGGCCATTGCTGTACCAAAACTGCCACCACCTAGCACTGTAATGCGTAACGCAGTTTTTCGATCTATTGCAACAGGTTCAACCAAATCGGCAAAATTTAACTCTGACATTATTGTTATATCCTAAAAATAAAGACTTATGCGTTCCAATAACGAACATAAGCTTGCGTATTCAACTCAGCGCGTGCAGGAATGGCTTTAGCCGCTGTTCCCACATAAATAATGCCTGAAATTAAATCATCTGCATTTAAGTTTAAAGCTTGTTTCAGCAAGTTCGACTCAACGACTGCCCCACTACGCCACATACTGGCAAAGCCCTGCGCCTGCAAAGACAGTAAAAAGTTCTGTACCGCAGCGCCTGTACTTAAAGTCTGCTCAAAACGTGGCACTTTTGGATGATCCTGAAATTGCGTTAACGCCAACACTAAAAGTGGCGCACGAAATGGATGCTGTTTCACTCGCTCCAACTGAACCGCATCGGTTTCGCCCATGTCTGCCAAGGCTTGAGAAAGTAACTCACCAAATGCTGCACGTTGCTCGGCAGTAATCACCACAAAGCGCGTAGGTTTTAAACGATGATGATCTGGCGCGGTTAAAGCTGCCTGAAAAGCCATTTCTAGCTGCTCAGTATTTGGTGCAGGTTCAACTAACTGCCCCGTAGACTGACGTTGATGAATATTTTGATGAACGATTTCTACCGCTGTATCCGTCATTGACTTATATAACTATTTCAAAAAGCTCGGTTAAGATTAGCATAAACTCAAAAAATTGCGCTATTTCCGTATGCTTATTTGCAAGATTCTGATTAGGGTCTATATGTCTGCACTTTTAAGATGAACCTGCTCAGCACATCTAAACAATGATGCTTTGACGCATTCATCTATAGTTTAAGAGCATGAAAATACATTATGGATTGGGTTTGATGTGTATAAATGAATGACGAATTATCAACACAGCCTATACAGTGTCTACATCTAAAACCATCCAAATTATGTTCAACTAGATCAAATTGTTATTTTCAATCTCTACACATTTGAATTGAAATATCATCAACAAACAATACGCGCTACAGCGTTTTAGCCCCGAGGTAGATATGAAAAAAATAGTCGCCTTTTCTAGCCTTGCCGTTTTTGCACTTTTAACCGCATGTGCCACCACGCCAAATAATTCTCTTGCCATTCAAAAAGAAAACAACCTATATGAAGTCACAGGTTTAGGTAAAAGTAATATTATTGCCAAAAATAATGCAATTACAGCTGCCAATAAAACCTGTGGTACTCGTGCCGCTCCAGTCTTGGTTGATGAAAAAACATCTTATAACGGCGCACTCAAAGGTGTAGTCGATGAGCAAACGGGACAAATGATTCAGGCGGCAGCAACTGTTTTAGGTACAATTGCGGGACGTAATACTGATATTGCCCGTGATGATGATTATCAAACTGTGCTGACCTTTAGATGTCAGGCAAAGTAAATTATTACAGCACGACATAAGAAGCAAATACAAAAAAGTCGCTCCACTGAGAGCGACTTTTAAACTAAGAACAGCAGGATTTAAACTAAAAAATAGCTTAAATGAGTAATTAGCAATAACCATCTAAACGTGTTAATGGCAATTTTTGACCAATGGCTTTTTCAATTTCTGGTAAATAGAACGCATCATCTTCCGACAAGAAGCTAATACTCACACCACGTGTACCTGCACGACCTGTACGACCAATACGGTGGACATAATCATCTGACTGTTCAGGCAAAGTGAAATTCACCACATGCGAAACACCATCGACATGAATACCACGCCCTGCAACGTCTGTTGCAATCATGATGTTATGTTTGCCATTTTTAAACTGATCCAGCATTTTTAAGCGTTTGTCTTGGGCAATTTCACCTGACAACATCACCACTTTATAGCCATCACGCTTTAAATGATCATAAAGCTTACGCACCTGATCACGCCGATTGGCAAAAATCATGACTTTTTCAATCGGCTCATCACGTAAAATTTCTTCAAGCAATTTGTATTTATCGGTTTTGGCAACCATATATACCCGTTGCTCAACATCGGCATTGGTTTTCTTTTCAGGTTCAATTTCGACTGTAACAGGTTCAAATAACCACTGTTGAGCCAAGTTCAACACATCATAACTAAAAGTTGCCGAGAACATTAACGTCTGACGCTGTTCCTTACGCGGTGAATAACGCACAATACGTTTTACCGATGGAATAAAGCCCATATCCAGCAAGCGGTCTGCTTCATCAATCACTAAAAACTCAATCTGATCTAGCCAAACTTCTTTTTGTTCTACAAAATCAATCAAGCGCCCTGGTGTCGCAACAATAATATCGACAAAGTTTTTATTGAGTTGTGACTTTTGCTTATCAAAATCTACACCACCCAACAAAGTCACCACATTTAAGTCGGTAAATTTGGTTAAGTCTTTTGCATCACTTTCGATTTGCAAAGCCAATTCACGCGTAGGCGCTAAAACCAATGCACGTGGTTCACCACGATAACGCTGTCCTTGAATTGGGTTATTCAATAAATCGTTGATCACACTAATTAAAAAGGCAGCAGTTTTTCCTGTACCTGTTTGCGCACGACCAATGGCATCATGTCCAGCCAAAGTAAATTTTAAAACCTTTTGCTGAATTGGCGTCATTTCCTTGAAACCCAAAGCATCAATAGCCTGTTTCAATTGCGGATGTAAATTTAAGGTTTCAAAACCAGATGACATAAATATGTGCTCGAACTTATACAGACAAAAAACTGACCTATTATAAACAGAAATACAAATAAAAAACGCCCCAATCAGGATTGGAGCGTTTTTTTAGAATAATCGAGTGATTAGTCTAATGGCTGTACTTCTTCAGCTTGGAAGCCTTTTTGGCCTTTTACTACGCTGAATTCAACACGTTGGCCGTCACGAAGTGAACGGTGGCCGTCACCTTGGATCGCACGGAAGTGAACGAATACATCGTCGCCGCCATTGCGTTGGATAAAGCCAAAGCCTTTAGTGTCGTTGAACCATTTAACTACGCCTTGTTCACGAGCTGTCATAAGTTAATCCTCATTGATTAAAAAGAAGGACCACCCGGTGTTGCAAACAGCAGAGCAAACAAAGTTTAAAAATATTTTTATTTCTAAGCTTGTAATCATTCTGTATAACTATTAACAAAATCCCGGTTACATCCATTTGTAATAGGGCGACAAACAACGATTGTCTATCTAAAATCCTAAATACGCATCGAGCTTAACACGGGTTTATGACAATTAATAGATTTTTTTTGATTTATCTTGTTCAGTTTGAAACGATTTGAACAAATGGAAAATTTTTATTTCTGTTAAGTGACTTAGCACAATTTTGATCTATAAATTTTATTGCAAATATCTCACAAAATAAGCCAATTCTCTTGCCCTTATGCGCAGTAAGCCGCGCAATGAATAGCCCCGATGCTTCAGATGAAATTTATTTGGGATTTGTGAACGAATTTGCTAATATGATCATTCTGTTTTTTAAGGCGAAATTTTACTTCAATGCTGTGTGATGCTGAACAACCTATCATAGTGATTGATGCTATGGGACAACCTTGTCCTATGCCTTTATTGATGCTGAAACGTGCCCTTAAACATTCAGATTCTGCACGGTTTTTATTGAAGTCATCTGATCCGCACAGCCAGCAAGATGTGGCGCGTTATTGTCAGTTACATCAATACGGCTGTGAAGCAAGCCAGATTTCGGCAACAGAGTTTCATTATGTGATTGATGTTGCCAAGCCAAAATCATCGCAATAAGTGCATCTATTTGATTGTTCATTTGTTTTAATGACTTAATATTCGCCGCTTATTGCTATAAAGATTTACATATCTACACCAATTTTACTTATTTAAGTAGAATATTGGCATTAAGATAAAGACATCGGTTATTTTACCTACCCAATCCTATAAGGAGATCTCATGAGTGACAGCAGCAATCAGTTGATGCCCCTGTCATTATCTGCACCAGGGGTAAACCTCGGGGCTTATATTAGTACTGTTAACCAAATTCCTATTTTAACGGCTGAACAAGAAAAAGAGTTAGCCGAGCGTTATTATTACGATCAAGATTTAGACGCGGCCAAAATGTTGGTCATGTCGCATTTACGTTTTGTGGTGCATATTGCACGAAGTTATGCGGGCTATGGTTTACCGCAGGGCGATTTAATTCAGGAAGGCAACTTGGGCTTAATGAAAGCCGTGAAACGCTTTGACCCGAATATGGGCGTGCGTTTGGTGTCATTTGCCGTGCATTGGATTAAAGCTGAAATTCACGAATATGTTATTCGTAACTGGCGTATTGTTAAAATTGCCACCACCAAAGCACAGCGTAAATTGTTCTTTAATTTGCGTAGTCTCAAAAAATCTAGCAAAAAACTGACGCTTGAAGAAGCACAATCTATTGCCAATGACTTAAATGTAACTGCAGAACAAGTCTTGGAAATGGAAGGTCGTTTAACCGCTTATGACGCAGCTTTTGAAGCACAGGGCGATGATGACGATGAAGGTTCAACTTATGTTGCACCTGCATTGTATTTGGAAGATAACCGTTACGACCCTGCACGTTTGGTCGAAAACGAAGACTACGAAGAACAAAGCACTTCTGCCCTACATGAAGCCATGGAGCAGTTGGATGATCGTTCACGTAACATTTTGCAGCGTCGCTGGTTAGATGATGATAAATCGACCCTGCATGAATTGGCAGCAGAATATAATGTTTCAGCAGAACGTATTCGTCAGCTCGAAAAAAATGCCATGGAAAAAATTAAAGTGGCAATGTCATCAAACTAAACTGACACTCTCAAGATGAATACAAACACATCGAAAAATAAAATTGGGCAAACTGCCCTTTTTTATTGTCTTGGATTTGTACAACCCACATACGGGCAGGCAATTCTCAGATTTTCCCAAGCTTAAAAATGTGCTAAGGTTAAGCGCAAAATTAAATAGGTCAATTTGCGTATGTGGATTGCAATTTCTGCCTTGAATTTAGCGGTTGCGGTATTACTTGGTGCATTTGGTGCACATGGTTTAAAAGCCCGTGCAACTGAGGTTCAATTGGGTTGGTGGCAAACTGCAACAGATTATTTTTTCTATCATGCTCTTGGACTTTTGGCATTAGGCATCTTAGCTAAAGTGATTCCACAACTTCCCATTAAAGCCAGTTTTATTCTAATCCAACTGGGTATTTTATTTTTCTGCGGTTCACTTTATATCATGGCATTGGACATTGTACGCGGCTTGGGCATGATTACCCCAATTGGTGGTGTGCTCATGATTGCGGGCTGGCTGACCTTAGCATGGCAAGCCATGAAATATGCTAAATAAAGCTCAATTGTATTTTGTAATTTTGAAGATGGATTCACGGTCATGCAAATTTATCTGAATGGCGAAACACAACAGACCTCTCACACGACCCTGTTACAACTGATTCAGGCATTAGATTTAGAAGGCAAACGTTTTGCTGTGGAGCAAAACGAAAAAATTATTGCCAAAAGTAAACTTGCCGAAACCCCTATTTGCGATCAAGACCGCATTGAAATTATTCATGCCGTTGGTGGCGGCTAAACTCGGAGCACCCATGCAAGATACCTTTAAAATTGGTTCACGTACCTTTAATTCACGTTTATTGGTGGGTACGGGCAAATATAAAGATTTAACCGAAACAGATTTGGCGATTCAAGCCAGTGGCGCAGAAATTGTCACGGTTGCCATTCGTCGTGTAAACATTGGGCAACATCCAGATCAGCCAAACTTACTTTCCGTAATTCCACCAGAAAAATACACCATTTTGCCAAATACAGCAGGATGTTTTGATGCCAACAGTGCCGTGCGCACCTGCATGCTGGCGCGTGAATTGCTAGATGGTCACAACCTTGTCAAACTGGAAGTTTTGGGCGATGAAAAAACCCTTTACCCAAATATCACCGAAACTTTAAAAGCTGCACGCACGCTAATTGACGATGGTTTTGAGATCATGGTCTACACTTCCGATGACCCGATTGTGGCGCAAGAATTGGAAAGTATGGGCTGCGTGGCAATTATGCCATTAGGTAGTTTAATTGGTTCAGGCTTAGGTATTCTTAACCCGCATACCATTTCGATTATTAAAGAAAATGCCAAAGTACCTGTATTGGTAGATGCAGGTGTGGGTACTGCCAGTGATGCTGCGATTGCAATGGAATTAGGTTGCGATGGTGTGCTGATGAATACTGCAATTGCAGCAGCACAAAACCCAGTGCTAATGGCATCTGCGATGCGTAAAGCAGTAGAAGCAGGACGTGAAGCTTATTTGGCAGGACGTATGCCACGTAAGCGTATGGCGAATGCCAGCTCACCTGAAACGGGTTATTTCTTTAAATAATCATTAGGGTCTTTTCCAAGTCCGACAACTCAAATAAAAAGACGTTAAGTGTTAACTCAACGTCTTTTTTATTATCTGATTCTGGCAAGTAAAAGCCGATTAAGGAATCAAGCCTTCATCACGCATAGCAATTTGTACCGACTGACGCGCAGCAACTTTATTACGGATTTCAACCACATGGCTATACGGAGTTAAATCATGCTCAATATAGTTTGACCAATTAGTGATAACAAACAAATACGCATCGGCTGGACCAAAGTTATCATCCACCAAATATTCATGGTCTGATGATGCAATCGCTTGATCAATATAAGTCAACAAGCGATCAATTTCTGCATAGGCTTTTTCTTTGGCTTCTGCATCTAAAGGCGCGCCAAAAAATACTGCGTAAGCGTCATGTAATTCAGAGTTTAAATAACCCAACCATTCCAAAACTTTAGCACGACCTAAACCAGATGGCGGAATTAAATCCTGTTTAGGGTCTTGCTGCGCTAAAAATGGCAATAGCGCTACGTTTTCCGTCAAAATTAAACCTGGGTTAATTTCTAAAGCAGGTACATAACCTTTAGGGTTAATTTCATAATAATCGGCACCCTTTTCTGTTTTATGGGTTTTTAAATCTACACGCTCAATATCAAAATCGACATTCACTTCATTTAAAATAATATGTGCTGCCAAAGAGCATGCGCCAGGTGAATAATAAAGCTTCATATTTGATCCTTGTTATATAACTATCTCTGTTGTAAATCGCTTGTCACAAACTTGCAAGTGATTGAACCTATAAATTGCAAAAAAGCGAAAATGTCTTAAAAAGCCCTTACGCTTTGACTATCCTGCAAAAGACAGGCTTTTTCAAGTCTGTTTTGCCTGCTTTTTTATCTCTAGATGTTTTAACATACAGCCCTTTAAAGTTTCATGAAATTGAGATTGTGATTAGCCTGAAAAAAGAAGAATGGTTTTCCAATATCCGCACCGATGTTTTGGCAGGTTTAGTGGTAGGTTTGGCATTAATTCCTGAATCAATTGCCTTTTCGGCTATAGCAGGCGTCGATCCGCAAGTCGGCTTATATGCATCGTTCTGTATTGCGGTCACGATTGCTTTTTTTGGTGGGCGTACTGCCATGATTTCTGCCGCGACAGGCGCTATGGCATTACTGATGATTACCCTCGTCAAAGAACATGGTTTGCAATATTTATTGGCTGCAACAGTACTCACAGGGCTGATTCAGGTTATAGCAGGCTATTTTAAAGTTGCCAAACTGATGCGTTTTGTTTCGCAATCGGTAGTTTATGGCTTTGTAAATGCCTTGGCGATTTTAATTTTTGTGGCGCAACTGCCTGAATTATCGAAAATGGATGGCTTAGGCTATTTATTTGTAGGATTAGGTTTAGCGGTAGTCTATCTGTTTCCATACATTCCTAAAATTGGTAAAAGCATTCCCTCGCCTTTGGTCTGCATTATTGTGCTGAGTGTGGTTGCTTTATTACTTGGTGCAGATATGCGTACCGTAAGCGATTTGGGACAATTTCCCGACACGCTGCCTATTTTTCTAGTGCCTGACATTCCACTGAATTTTGAAACTTTATTTATTATTTTTCCTTATGCCATGACCTTAGCCACAGTCGGTTTACTCGAAACCATGATGACCACTACGATTGTCAATGAAGCTACAGGCACAGAAGCAGATCGGCATCAGGAATGTCGTGGTCAAGGCTATGCCAATATTGTCAGTGGCTTTATGGGTGGTATGGCAGGCTGTGCCATGATTGGGCAATCTGTTATCAACGTCAGCTCTGGCGCGCGCACCCGTCTATCTACACTTACTGCAGGCGTGTTTTTACTGTGCTTGGTGGTTTTTCTCAAAGATTGGTTGGTATATATTCCTATGGCAGCACTGGTCGCAATTATGATTATGGTGTCATTCACGACTTTTAACTGGGATTCCATCCGTAATTTTAAAAAGCATCCTAAACAAAGCAATATTGTCATGTTAACCGTGGTCATTGTGGTGTTAGCTACCCATAACCTTGCTTTAGGTGTTTTTGTCGGGGTACTGCTTTCTGCTTTATTTTTGGTGAATAAACTGGAAAGTGAAGTTAAAGTCAGTTCGTTTTTATTGGGCGAACATACTCGCCAATATGTGATTTCTGGGCAAATTTTCTTTAGCAGTTCGGAAAAGTTTTATCAGTTTTTTGATTTTTCAGAAGACATTAGCAATGTCACCATCGACTTAACGCATGCGCATATTTGGGATATTACCTCTGTAAATATGCTGAATAGCGTGGTGAACAAATTTAAAGCCCAACAAATTAAAGTGCATATTATTGGATTGAATGAGGCCAGTCATACCTTAATTGATCAATACAGTACCCATTCGTAATTATTGTATTAAAATACCGTTGATGATGTTAAATGCTGAATCTTAATGATTCGGCATTTTTTATGCTCAAAAGATGCAGATGTATCGCAATCTTGCACGGCGCTGCGAAAAACAGCGAAAAAGTTTGACTTCAATGGCTCAGGACTTAAAATACCGCATTCGAATTTATTAGATTTGCCAAAATTATGTCGAACGATCAATTAGACCAGCACGTTGTCGAGCTGGACAACCTCAACGAGCATCGTGAAATTGTAACGTTCATGCGCCGTTCTTCACCATTGAATACGTCACAACGTAGCGCCTTGGAACAATACGGCGACTTAATTTTGGAATATCCTGTTGGCGATTTACGTCAACATTTTGAACACCCTGAACACCCGCTTACAGTAGAAATTGGTTTTGGGATGGGGCGTTCTTTGGTACTTATGGCGCAGGCCAATCCTGAACGTAACTTTGTCGGGATTGAAGTCCATATTCCAGGGATTGCACAGTGCGTTTATGAAGCAGGTACAGCAGGTTTAAGCAACTTACGTGTCTTAGATGCCGATGCAATTCAAGTGCTACGTGAAATGCCAGACAATAGCATTGATACGGTACAGTTATATTTCCCAGACCCATGGCAGAAAAAACGTCACTTCAAACGCCGTTTTGTTGCTCATGAACGCATGGAGTTGGTAGAGCAAAAATTAGTGTTAGGCGGTACGTTCCATGCAGCAACCGACTGGGAACCGTATGCAGAATGGATGCTGGATGTATTGGACAACCGTCCACGTTTAGAAAACTTGGCGGGTAAAGGCAATAGCTACCCTCGCCCTGAATGGCGTCCACAAACCAAGTTTGAACGCCGCGGAATTGAAGCAGGTCATAAGATTAATGATTTTATCTTCAAGAAAATTAACTAATTTCTGCTAGAAAAAATGCTTCCACAAGGAAGCATTTTTTATTTGAACTCGTGTTATCGTATCAAATGACTAAGATTGATGCCGCGTTAAAATCTGTTGGCTCATTAGCGCATAAACTTCGGCAAGTTCATGTTGCTGCCCTACTGCCAATAAGTCCTGATGCATTTTTAAAATATTGTGATCGCCCCGCATGGCAGGCCCTGTTTGCATTTGACGCGGATCATTTTGGGTTGCTTTATGCGCAGTTTCCAAAATAAGAGGATACAGCAAACTAAAATCTACTTGCTGAGCATCGACCACTTGCTTAGCCATGTCATAACAATAATTACTAAAATTACAGGCAAATACCGCAGCCAAATGCAAACTCAAACGCTGTGCTGAAGTATAGGCATAAACCCTTTTGCTTAGGCTATTTGCCAAAGTCATTAAAAGCTGCTGATCTTCAGCAAATGCAGCTTCTATAAATAAAGGCGTTTCTGACCAATCAATTTCACGCTCTAAACTAAAGGTTTGCAAGGGATAAAATACCCCTGAACGTACATGATGCTGTTGCAATACATCTAATTTAGTACTGCCTGAGGTATGCACAATCAACACATGATTTAAATCACGATGAACTTCCTGAATCACCTGTGCAATGCCCTGATCACTCACTGCAATAATCACTAAATCTAGATCTGAATGAAGTTTTTCTACTTCAGCAATCGCTTCTGCGCCAACCTGCGCAGCCAAATGCTGCGCCTTGTCCAGACTACGGCTATAAATTTGCACAATTTGATGCTGTGCGTTTAAAACATGAGCCAAATGATGTGCAACGCGCCCTGCACCAATCAAACTAATTCGCATAATATTTTCAGATAAAATAAGATGAAATAATCTGCACACAGCATGCCAATAAAAAAAGGACGAAGCAATTCGTCCTGATGTTTTTTGTTTGATATCGAATAGATTTAGAATTGACGCAAAGTTAAAATCTGCTCACTACGTCCAAATGGCCCTTGAGTATCATGCAAAACTGCACTCGTTAAGCCAATACCATCTTCACCATATTGTTGTGTTACTTCCAAGCCTAGCCATTCGCCTTGCGGTAAACGGTGTAAATGCATTTGCAAATCTAAATTTGGAAAACCCCAACCCGCATTCGGGTCTAAACGTGGCACTACGCCATTGGCGGTATCCACCATCCCCAATAAACGCACAAAACTAGATGTGCTTTGATTTTCAACCATATCCAATTGGTTTCTTAACCAAACGATGCCCTTACCTGCACGACGATCTAAATGCGCACGGGTTTCAATGCTTTGAATATAGCCGCCCGGCCAACAACGCATGCCATCCCAATCGGGCAAATATTCAGGGTTTTCTATCGGTAAATCTTCCAATCCTGCAATTGCGCGTGTATCTGAGGTTTTCATTTTCCATGCACGCGCCACAATACAGGTTTTTCCTTCAGCACACATTTCCGCTTCAATCAGCTCAATGGTTTTACCCGGTCGAATCATACGGGTGGTGATACTAAATTCACCAAAGGCAATTAAGCCAAAAATATCTAAACCGACCCGACCAATTCGCATATCATCACGCGGCATAAATTGCTCAAGTTCTGCACACAAAATACCCGTTGCAGGTGCCATGTGTTGTTCATGCGGATTCCACGCGCCTTGTGCATGAATGTTGCAATGATAGTGCGCAGTACAGCCACCATCGGCATGTTGTTCACGTTTGAGTAAAGTGTAATATGCTGACATTTTTTCTCTTTCCCTGATCTAACTTTTCTTGTGCGGATACTTTTACTACAAAGATTACTGACTAAATAATGTTATTTATCAACTATTTCTCTGCAAAAAAACCATAATAATTCATAAGTTGACAATATGTTTTACACTGACGAAAACCCACTTGAGTAAGCAATGCTGCCTGCGCATCTGCCATAATTAAATGAAAATCATCGGCCAGTCGTGCAAGCATTTTTTCCGCTTGAGTCGTAGTTAAACCACAATCCAAAGCCAAATTCTGCATCCAGCGCAGTTCTATATTTTCAGTCTGCTGCATCAGATCATAGCTTAATAAAATCGCTGTAGGTTTTAATGTTTGGTAAATATCTTGAAAAAATAATGTTTTTTCTGCGACTGGCACAAAATGCGCCACCAAAATCGCCAATGCCGCATCAAACTGCAAATTTTCAACCTGCGCTTGTTGGGCAAATTGGTGGGTATCTGCCTGTATAAAACGTACTCGCTCATGCCCTGCCACAGACTGAATGTTTTTTTCTGCCTGCTGTAACATGCTTAAAGATGGGTCGATGGCCGTAAATTGCCACTGTGGATGTTGCTGCAGTAAATACTGCAACTCATAGCCTGTGCCACACCCCACCACTAAAACTTGTGCTGTTTCGGGCAAATGACTACTTAAAATTGCATTGATGTGTTGATGTACCAATTCATATCCGGGAATGAGTTTCCGAATATGACTGTCATAGCCTGCAACCACAGTTGCACTGTGAAAATCTTTTGCCATATCACATGATTCTTCTTTAATTTACTGACATTAAATATCTGAGTCTTTTTCAAGATCTGCTTAAGCCACAGCCATTGCATCTACCGACAATTCCGAAACGGTTGGCTTGGCACGTTCAGGCACTAAGCCTAATTTTTGGAACAATTGTTTGTCTTTGCTTTCGCCTGCGTTTGGTGTGGTCAAAAGCTTTTCACCTGAGAATAACGAGTTCGCACCTGCCATAAATGCCAACGCCTGATCTGAATCAGATAATGATTCACGCCCTGCAGATAAACGAATATAGCTGTTTGGCATGATAATACGTGCAACTGCAATGGTACGAATCCACTCAATCACATCCAGTTTTTCTACTTCAGCCAATGGTGTACCTTCAATCGGAACTAACATATTGATCGGCACAGATTCAGGATGTAACGGTAAAGTCGCTAATTCATGTAATAAACCAATACGGTCTTGGGTATCTTCACCTAAACCGACAATACCGCCACTACATACTTTCATACCTGTTTGACGCACAATATCCAAAGTGTTTAAGCGATCATCAAAACAGCGGGTACTAATCACATTAGGATAATACTCACGCGATGTGTCTAGGTTATGGTTGTAATAATCTAAGCCTGCATCTTTTAAGCGTTCTGCCTGCGATTGGTTTAACATCCCTAAAGTCATGCAAGTTTCTAAGCCCAGAGCTTTGACTTCACGCACCATTTCCAGAACATAGGGCATATCGCGTTCATGCGGATTACGCCAAGCAGCGCCCATACAAAAACGTGAAGAGCCTGAGGCTAATGCTTCTTTGGCTTCCTGAATGACTTTATCAACTGCAATACGTTTTTCAGCTTCAAGCTGTGAATCATAATGCGCAGATTGCGAGCAATATTTACAGTCTTCAGGGCATTTGCCTGTTTTAATAGACAATAAGGTACTGACTTGTACGGTATTGGCAGCAAAATGTTGGCGATGCACACGCTGTGCTTCAAAGACTAAATCCAGAAAAGGTTGTTCATATAACTGCTGAATTTCTTCTCGAGTCCAATCATTGCGTACGGTCATTATTTTCATCCTTGATTATCACGCATCATGCTTAAACTTGTGCCATCTTTTATTAAGCCGAGCATGCGATATATTTTTAGTGTGATTATTCCTGTATAGAGTATCCCTTTATCTCTGCGTGAGAAATAAAGGGTGTGTGCTGACAAAATTAAAAGGTCGATCTTGCAGCAGTAAATAGCTGAAATAATGCCTTAAGCAATTTCCTTTAAATTTAATTCTTCACGCATAAATTCACGTAATTTAAATTTCTGTGCCTTGCCTGAAGCGGTCATTGGAAATTCACTAAAGAAGCGCACATAACGTGGGACTTTATTGTGTGAAATGTGTTCTGCACAGTATTGGCGAATTGCCTCTTCGGTACATTCATGGTGTTCATGCAAAATAATACAGGCACATAGTTCTTCACCATAACGATGATCTGGCACGCCAATTACTTGCACATCGCAGACCGCATCGTGAGTATATAAGAAATCTTCAATTTCTTTCGGGAACAGGTTTTCACCGCCACGAATCACCACATCTTTAATGCGACCTTTGATTTTTACAAAGCCTTCATCATCCATTTCTGCAATGTCGCCTGTGTGCATCCAACGTGCAACATCAATGACTTCTTGGGTTTTGTCATGTTCATCCCAGTAACCCAGCATGACTGAATAACCACGCACACACAATTCTCCTAACTGTCCGCGCGGCACGACTTTGCCTTCTTCATCGACAATTTTTACTTCCAGATGTGGATGTACACGCCCCACCGTACTGACTCGACGCTCCACCGAATCTTCAGTCGAACTTTGTGCGCTCACAGGCGCTGTTTCGGTCATGCCATAACAAATGGTGATTTGCGCCATGTGCATACGGTCGATGACGCGTTGCATAATTTCTTGCGGACACGGACTGCCTGCCATGATGCCTGTACGCAAGCTAGATAAATCAAATTCATCAAACTGTTCATGCTCTAAAATGGCAATAAACATGGTCGGTACGCCGTAAGCAGCTGTACATTTTTCTTGCTGAATGGCTTTTAAGGTATCGAGCGGGTTAAACACTGCCGATGGATAGACCATGGTTGAACCATGTGTGATACAAGCTAAATTACCCATCACCATACCAAAGCAGTGAAACAGGGGCACGGAAATACAAACACGGTCTTGTGGACTTAAATGAATTGCTTCTCCTACAAAGTAACCATTATTTAAAATGTTGTTGTGGGTCAGCATAGTGCCTTTCGGATTGCCCGTCGTGCCTGAGGTAAATTGAATATTAATGGTTTCATCGAACTGCAACTCACTAGCAATGTGTTGCAGTTTTTTCAGCATGTGTGTGGTTGGAGCTGTCAATAAATCCTGAAAACGATGCATTCCTGTATGTGCTTGATCATCAATTTTAATCACATGCTTTAAATGCGGTAAACGCTTGGCGTTGAGGACTTTATTGTCTGCCTGACACAGCTCTGGGGCAATTTTCGTTAAGATGTCCTGATAGTTGGTACTTTTAAACTGCGATGCAATTACCAAACCTTTACAGGAAACTTTGTTGAGCACAAATTCCAGTTCATTGCTTTTATAGGCTGGGTTTAAATTCACCAAAATCACCCCTGCCTTAAAGGCTGCGAATTGAGTGATCGTCCATTCCACACAATTCGGAGACCAAATGGCAAGGCGGTCACCTTTTTTAAAACCGAGTTTTAACAAACTACAGGCAAAGGCATTGACCTGTTGCTGTAGTTGCTTATAGGTCAGACGCACATTTTGATGCACGCTTACCAAAGCATCCTGATCTGCATATTGCTGGCAAGCCTGATCAAACTTTTCACCAATGGTCATGCCTAACAAAGGCTGATTACTGGTGCCATAGGCATAACTTAACCGTACTTGTGTCATTGAATCGATCTCCTTGATTCTTTGTAATTCTGTTTTCCATTATGACGACGATTACTTTTTGCCTGTTTTGTGCGTTGTTTTTACTACCCTCCCTGCTGTTTTCGCACTGCATTTACACAAAAGTCGGCAATTTGTTTGACAAAGTAATCTTTATAATTTTGATCAAACATCACATTGCGAGACGGGTTTAAAGGTTCAATCACTACAAAGGTCATGGAGCCAACCACACCTAAAGCAGCAGTGTTCAAATCTTCAAAATCAAACTCACCATTGACTTTTCCTTCAGCCAAAATTTCCTTGATGCTCTGTTTGATCAGTTGTTTACTGCGAAAACGCTCATGTTCCATTTCTGGGTCTACAGGCTCGAACATTAACGAATACGCCAATTGAGGGCTGTTCATCGCACGCTTCACAAAAGTGGTGACAGATTTTTGCAATTTTTGTTTTGCACTTAAATCTGACTTCGCAATGTGGTCCAAAATTTCGACCTCACGACGAATCGCATCCGATAAAACTTCAATCAAAATCTGACTTTTATTTTCAAAGTAGCGATACACCAAACCTGTAGATACGCCTGCGCGTTCTGCAATGGCTTGGATAGACGCTTCTTTAAAGCCCCCATGAGCAATAAGTTCACGAGCAGAATCTAAAATCGCCATGCGATTTTGTTCCATACGTTCCTGCATCAATGATGATCTTTTATAACTCATATCTTATTCTCAACCAGATAAAATGAATTGTAAATCATTTTGTGAATTTTAGTTCACTTTTTTAAATTTTCGATGTATGTTAGAACCTAAGCACAACAACAATGCTTGTTTTAGGGACAACAAATATAACCACAGGATGGATGAACACATGATTTTACAAAGCTTAGACTTCGGCTTAGATGAAACCTTAATCGCCCTGCGCGATTCAATCGCTGCTTTTTGTGCAAAGGAAATTGCACCCATTGCTCAACAGGTTGATCGTGATAACGAATTCCCTGCCCAGCTTTGGAAAAAATTTGGCGATATGGGCTTACTTGGCTTAACCGTGAGTGAAGAATACGGCGGCACTAACTTAGGCTATTTAGCTCACATCATTGCCATGCAAGAAATTTCTCGTGCATCAGCATCCATTGGTTTGTCTTACGGTGCTCATTCTAACCTATGTGTGAACCAAATTAAGCGAAATGGGACAGAAGAACAGAAGCAACGCTATTTACCAAAACTGATTTCAGGCGATTACGTCGGCGCTTTGGCAATGTCTGAACCAAATGCAGGCTCAGACGTGGTTAGCATGAAACTGAAAGCTGAAGATAAAGGCGATCATTACTTGCTCAACGGCTCAAAAATGTGGATTACCAATGGCGGTGATGCCAATGTTTTGGTGGTGTATGCCAAAACTGACTTACAGGCAGGCGCCAAAGGTATGACTGCTTTCTTAATTGAAAAAACCATGTCAGGTTTTAGCCACGGCAGCCATTTAGACAAACTCGGGATGCGCGGCTCAAATACCTATCCATTGTTCTTTGACAATGTTGAAGTACCAAAAGAAAACGTCTTGGGCGGTGTGGGCAATGGTACAAAAGTACTAATGAGTGGACTGGACTATGAACGTGCAGTTTTAAGTGCAGGGCCGCTAGGCATTATGGATGCCTGCATGGATACCGTGATTCCTTATATTCATGAGCGTAAACAGTTTGGTCAGGCATTGGGTGAATTCCAGCTTATGCAAGGCAAAATTGCCGATATGTATTCGACTTGGTTGGCATGTAAAGCACTGGTCTATGCCGTTGGCGCAGAATGTGACAAAGCTGAACACAGCCGTAGTTTACGTAAAGATGCAGCCAGTGCCATTTTATACGCTGCCGAAAAAGCCACATGGATGGCAGGTGAAACCATTCAAACCTTGGGCGGTAATGGCTATATCAATGAGTTCTCTGCAGGACGTTTATGGCGTGATGCCAAACTCTATGAAATTGGTGCGGGTACTTCAGAAATTCGCCGTATGTTGATTGGCCGTGAATTGTTTAACGAAACTGCCTAAAAATAAATCACAAGAATAGACAAGGATGTTGGCATGAATCAATTACAGAGCAAAATTAATATTCGCAGCGACGAGTTTAAAAACAACCAAGCTGCGATGCAAAGCCTAGTCGATGACCTCAGAGAAAAAGTCCAAAAAATTGCTTTGGGTGGTGGCGAAACTGCACGCCAAAAACATTTAGACCGTGGCAAATTACTGCCACGTGAACGGATTGACCACCTGATCGATCCGGGTACTGCATTTATTGAAATTGGTCAGTTGGCCGCTTATCAGGTCTATCAGGATGATGTCCCTGCTGCGGGTGTAGTGGCGGGTGTCGGTCAAGTGAATGGCGTGACCTGCATGATCATTGCCAACGATGCCACAGTAAAAGGTGGAACGTACTATCCACTGACTGTGAAAAAGCATTTACGCGCACAGGAAATTGCCGAACAGAATCACCTGACTTGTATTTATTTGGTCGATTCTGGCGGTGCATATTTGCCGCTACAAGATGAAGTCTTTCCAGACCGTGATCATTTCGGACGCATTTTCTATAACCAAGCGCGTATGTCGAGCATGGGCATTGCCCAAATTGCCGTTGTGATGGGAAGTTGTACCGCAGGCGGTGCGTATGTCCCTGCCATGTCAGATGAAACCATCATTGTGCGTAATCAGGGGACAATTTTCTTGGGCGGCCCACCGCTGGTTAAAGCCGCAACAGGTGAAGTGGTTAGCAGCGAAGACTTGGGTGGTGGCGATGTACACACTCGCCTTTCAGGTGTAGCCGATCATTTGGCAGAAAATGATGAACATGCCTTGGCAATTGCCCGCAACATCGTTGCCAATTTAAATAAAAAGCCAAACCCGCAGCCTGAGCATATAGAAGCACCATTATTCGATGCCTCTGAACTGTATGGCATTGTTCCGACTGACGCGCGTAAACCGTTTGATGTACGTGAAGTGATTGCCCGTATTGTCGATGGTTCACGTTTTGATGAATTTAAAGCGCGCTTTGGCACCACATTAATTACAGGTTTTGCCAAACTATATGGTATGCCTGTCGGGATTATTGCCAACAACGGTATTTTATTTTCCGAGTCGGCACAAAAAGGCGCACACTTTATTGAACTATGCACCCAACGCAACATTCCCCTGTTATTTATTCAAAATATCACAGGCTTCATGGTTGGACGCCAATATGAAAATGAAGGCATTGCCAAAAATGGTGCCAAACTGGTGATGGCGGTTGCCACAGCCAATGTGCCTAAACTGACTTTGGTGATTGGCGGTTCTTTTGGTGCAGGTAACTACGGGATGTGTGGTCGTGCTTATTCACCACGTTTTATGTGGACATGGCCAAACTCACGTATTTCAGTGATGGGTGGCGAACAAGCATCGAGCGTATTGTCTACCTTAAAGCGTGATCAGATTGAAGCCAAAGGTGGTAGCTGGTCTGCAGAAGAAGAAGATCAGTTCAAACAACCAATTCGTGAACAATACGAACGTCAGGGTCATCCATATTATGCGTCTGCACGCTTATGGGATGATGGTGTGATTGATCCAGCACAGTCGCGTGAAGTTTTGGCATTAAGTTTAGCCGCTGCCCTCAATGCACCCATCCAACCGACCAAATTTGGCGTGTTCCGCATGTAAGAGGTGACAAAATGGATTATCAGTTTTTACAGCTCGAACAGAACAACCAAGTGGCTACGGTTTGGATTAATCGTGCGGAATTGCATAACGCTTTCAATACAGAGGTAATTGAAGAATTACACGCCTGCTTTCAGGCACTGAATAGCCGTGATGATATTCGAGTGGTGATTTTGGCAGGACGCGGCAAAAGCTTTTCTGCAGGTGCAGATTTGAACTGGATGAAACAGGCAGGTCAAGCTTCTACAGCAGAAAATCAAGCCGATGCCCTAAAACTGGCAAAAATGCTGCAAAGTTTAGCGACGTTAAAACAACCGACTATTGCCCGTGTGCATGGTATTGCCTTTGGTGGTGGTATGGGTTTGGCAGCTGCCTGTGATATTTGCGTTGCCAGCACCGATGCCAAGTTTGCGACCTCTGAAGTACGTTTAGGTTTAGCACCATCTACCATTAGCCCTTACGTCATTCGTGCGATTGGCGCACGTCAGGCATCACGTTACTTTTTAACGGCAGAGCGTATTTCTGCAGAACAGGCACAGCAAATTGGTTTAGCGCATGAAGTCACTTCAGCCGAAGACTTAGACAGCAAAATTGATGAAATTGTGCAAGCCTTATTGCTTGGTGGCCCAGAAGCGCAACATGCTTCTAAACAACTGATTCAGATGGTTAATCATCAAGTTTTGACCGAAGATTTACTCCAACAAACTGCACAGCATATTGCACATGTTCGCCAAGGAACTGAGGCGAAAAATGGCTTAAATGCTTTTTTAAATAAACAAAGCCCGGCTTGGATCAAGACCACGGCAGAATAAAAGAAGGATCGCACGATGTTTGAAAAGATTTTAATTGCCAACCGTGGTGAAATTGCCTGCCGTGTAATTCGTACCGCAAAAAAACTTGGGATTGCGACTGTCGCGGTGTATTCAGATGCCGATGCGCAATCACAACACGTTAAACTGGCAGACGAAGCCATTTATATTGGTGAATCGCCTGCGGCACAAAGTTATTTGCAAGTTGAACGTATTATTCAGGCAGCCAAAAGCACAGGTGCACAAGCGATTCACCCGGGTTATGGTTTCTTATCTGAAAATGACCAATTCGCACTTGCCTGTAAAGACAACAATATTGTTTTTATTGGCCCGCCAGTTGAAGCCATTTTGGCGATGGGTCTAAAAGCAACCTCTAAAGCCTTGATGGAAAAAGCAGGTGTGCCACTAACTCCGGGCTACCACGGCAGCAATCAAGATGCGGCATTTTTAAAGCAACAAGCCGACAGCATTGGTTATCCTGTGCTCATTAAAGCCAGTGCAGGCGGTGGCGGTAAAGGCATGCGTTTAGTAGAACGCAGTGAAGACTTTCTCAGCTCACTCGCTTCATGTAAAAGTGAAGCACGTTCTAGCTTTGGTAATGAAGATGTGCTGATTGAACGCTATGTGATTCAACCACGTCATATTGAAGTACAGGTTTTTGGCGATACTCACGGCAACTACGTGCATTTGTTTGAACGTGATTGCTCGGTACAACGTCGCCACCAAAAAGTGCTTGAAGAAGCACCTGCACCAAAAATGCCAGAAGATAAACTCGAAACTATGCGCCAAGCCGCAATTGATGCCGCACGTGCTGTAAATTACGTGGGCGCAGGTACGGTAGAGTTTATTGTCGAGCAAGACGGTACTGCTTATTTCATGGAAATGAATACCCGCTTGCAGGTCGAACACCCCGTCACAGAAATGATTACAGGGCAAGACTTGGTTGAGTGGCAATTGCGAGTTGCTTTTGGTGAGCCATTGCCAAAACAGCAACATGAATTGCAAATTCATGGTCATGCCCTTGAAGCGCGTGTGTATGCCGAAGAACCAGAAAAAGGCTTTATTCCTGCCATTGGTCAAATCAGCTATCTGCATTATCCAGAGCAAAATGATGCCGTACGTGTCGATAGCGGGATTGTCGAAGGTGATGAAATCAGCACCTACTACGACCCAATGATTGCCAAACTGATTGTTTGGGGTAAAAACCGTGAAGCAGCATTAACGCAAATGCACCATGCTTTAGGTCAGTTCCACGTCGATGGTTTAGGCAACAACATTGCATTCTTGGATCGTTTGGTGCTGTGTGATTCCTTTAAACATGCCAATTTGGATACAGGGCTTATTCAACGTGAGGAAGCATTTTTACTTAACGCAAAACCTGAAGTCGCTACAGAAACTGTCGTTGCAGCTGCGTTAATTGATGTACTTTCTCGTATTCAAAACAACAAAGCGGCAAACAACGCGGTTTGGCAAAAAGACCACTTCTGGCGCTTAAATCAGCAAAGCGCCCACACAGTGCAATTACAGTGCAATGACCAAACACTCAAAATCCAGTTAAAACCATGCACTTCTGGTTTTGAGGCTCACTACAATGGGCAAACGCTGAGCGTTCAAGGCGAGCTTTTGGATGCACATCGTCTACAGGTTTGTATCAATGGTCAGCAACAAAAAATAGCATTTAACCAACATGCGCAAGGCATCACCCTGTTCCAAAACGGTCAGCGTCATGTGTTTAGCTATGTACAAGCAAACTTTAACAGCGATGATCAACAAGACAATGCCAACAATCTGACTGCACCAATGCCGGGTGTAATCACCCAAGTTTTGGTGGCAGCCAATGCCCGTGTGAAAAAAGATGATGTACTGATGACACTGGAAGCCATGAAAATTGAATATTCAATTCGTGCGCCTTTCGATGGCATTGTGGCAAGTTCGTACTTCCAAGCGGGCGATCAGGTCAAAGCAGGCGATGAACTGGTTGAATTTGAAGCCTTGACGGAGGAAGTTGCATGACTGAATTTGTCAAAATTGTAGAGGTTGGCCCACGAGATGGTCTGCAAAATGAGAAAACGCCACTCACTTTGGCAGACCGTAAAAACCTGATTTTGGATTTAATGCAAACAGGTTTAAGCAGCATTGAGGTCGGTTCTTGCGTATCGGCCAAATGGGTACCGCAAATGGCAGACAGCGATGTGCTGTTTGCCAGCCTGCCACAAAACCCAAACATTCAATTCAGTTTACTGACCCCAAACTCAAAAGGTTTTGAGTCGGCTTTGGCGGTGGGTTGCAAAGAAGTTGCCGTGTTTACCGCCGCTTCTGAAAGCTTTACCCGAAAAAATATCAACTGTTCAATTGAAGAAAGTTTGGAAAAATTTAGCGATGTCATGCGTCAAGCCAAAGCGCACAACATTCGCGTGCGTGGTTATGTATCTTGTATGGTGGACTGTCCTTATGAAGGCGCAATTGACCCGAAACAAGTCGCAAAAGTCACACAGCAATTATTGGACATGGGCTGCTATGAAGTGTCTTTGGGTGAAACCATTGGTACAGCAACCCCTGACCGTGTGCAAAAAGTCTGGGATGCATGTTTGGCAGAGGTCGATGCCAAAGTTTTAGCAGGTCATTTTCACAATACTTACGGCATGGCGATTGCCAATATTTATCAATCGCTCTTACAAGGCATTCGTGTATTTGATTCATCCATTGCTGGTTTGGGTGGCTGTCCGTATGCCAAAGGTGCATCGGGCAATGTGTCTACCGAAGACTTGTACTATTTACTGTCCAAGATGGGTTTTGAAACAGGTGTGCGGTTAGAGCCGCTGATGCAAGCCAGTCGCAACATCAGCAATATCTTACAGCGTGATAATCCATCTCACTATGCCAATGCCTACTGGCAAAAGGTTTGTGCTTAAAACCCATTTCATCCTCAATAGCATTGGAACATAAGCAATAAGGATGGCAACAACACAACATGGCAAGTGAATGCCGTGCAGAGAATAAAGAGGTGACAAATGTCCAATAAAGTATATGACAGCGCACAAGCTGCATTAAATGGCGTGGTTCAAGATGGGCATACCTTGGCGGTGGGTGGTTTTGGTTTATGCGGTATTCCTGAAGCCTTGATTGCTGCGTTAAAAGATACAGGTGTGAAACAGCTGACTTGTATTTCCAACAACGCAGGGGTCGATGGTTTTGGTTTAGGCTTATTGCTTGAAACCAAACAAATTAAAAAAATGATTTCATCTTATGTCGGCGAAAATAAAGAATTTGAACGCCAGTTTTTAAGCGGTGAACTGGAAGTTGAACTTACCCCGCAAGGCACACTGGCAGAAAAATTACGCGCAGGCGGTGCGGGTATTCCTGCATTTTTCACCCCAACAGGTGTAGGCACTGTCATTGCAGAAGGCAAAGAAGTCCGTGAATTTAACGGCAAAGATTATATTTTAGAAGAATCTTTGACTGCAGATGTCGCTTTGGTCAAAGCCTACAAAGCAGATAAAGCGGGTAATCTTATTTTCCGTAAAACAGCACAAAACTTTAATCCTGTTTGTGCTATGGCAGGCAAAATCACCATTGCCGAAGTTGAACAAATCGTTGAAATTGGCGATTTAGACCCCGACGAAATCCACTTAGCTGGTATTTATGTGAACCGCATTGTCCTCAATGCAAGCCCAGAAAAACGGATTGAACAAATGACTTTAAAGGCGGAGGCTTAAGACATGGCTTGGACGCGTAATCAAATGGCGCAGCGCGCTGCACAAGAATTAGAAGATGGTTTTTATGTCAATTTAGGCATTGGCTTACCCACACTGGTCGCCAATTATATTCCTGAACATATCAATGTCTGGTTACAGTCCGAAAATGGCTTGCTTGGCATTGGTGAGTTCCCAACTGCCGAAACTGTAGATGCCGACCTGATCAATGCAGGTAAACAAACTGTGACAGCGCGTAAAGGTGCGGCTTTTTTCTCTAGCGCAGATTCCTTTGCCATGATTCGTGGCGGGCATGTCAATATCGCTATTTTAGGGGCAATGGAAGTTTCTGAACAAGGCGATCTTGCCAACTGGATGATTCCCGGCAAGAAAGTTAAAGGTATGGGCGGTGCAATGGATTTGGTTGCAGGCGTACAAAAAGTTGTAGTGCTGATGGAACATTGTGCCAAAGATGGTACGCCTAAAATTGTATCGCAGTGCAGTTTGCCACTCACAGGTAAAGCGGTGGTGCATCGTATCATTACCGACTTAGGCGTGCTTGATATTACTCCACAAGGCGTAAAGTTGATTGAACTTGCACCCGATGTCAGTTTTGATGAAATTCAAAAAGTCACAGGTGTTGCCTTACAAAAAGTCGCAGCTTGATGAATTTATCTCGAGTGAATAACCCTCTCCTTTGCAAGTTTTGATGCACTGCTTTAAAACTTAATACAAGGGAGAGGGTTTGTTTTGACTTTCATACTTTCCCACTCAACTTATTCAATCTACTCAACAAATCACTAATTTATAAAACTATTCCTCAAACCAAAGAGCATTCAAAAATTACTTTCAATTTCGATATTTGCACGATACTTCGGCACTGATCTGCAATAAAAAAAGCCTTCACTTTGCAAAGTGAAGGCTCAATACAAGTTTAATCTTACAAGAAAATAAACCTGTTTAAGATTGAGGCGTCTTTTGCTCTACCACGCCTGCATCTTCCACACTACGCACTGTGCCTGTATCTACATTCAAGACTTCAAACTCAATCCGGCGGTTTTTAAACTGACCCTCTGGGGTTGCATTTGCTGTAATCGGCTGCTCTGAACCAAAACCAATGGCTTGCAATTGACCCGGATTTACACCACGTGATACTAAATAATCGACCACTGCTTGCGCACGTTGTTGTGACAAAGTTTTGTTGGCATTGGCATCACCTACGGCATCGGTATGCCCTTTCACGGTTAATTGCACTTGTGGCGCGCGCTGCATCAATACCGCAGCCTGATCTAAAATAGACTTATTGGCTGCTGGAATTTCAGTCGATGCAGAATCAAAATTAATGATTTGCATATTGAGTGCCGTCGCAACATCCAAAGCTTGAATATTGTCAGGGTTAATTGCAGCCAAAGCCTGCTCTGCATTGCTAATACTGCTGGTTACAGCCTGATTAACATCGGTTACTGTAGTTTCTGCAGGTTGCTGAGTCACTACGGTCATGTTTTTAGCCAATGGACGAATTTGACTGGCTAAACGCTCTGCATCGGCAGGGTTCGCGGCTTGAATAGACAGTTGATTACCCACCCAGTTTAAATTGACATTCGGTACACCTTTCAGCATTTTTAAAACGCTTGGAATCACGTCCTGATCAATAAATTCCGAATGATAGTTGGCAAAATTTTCTGCACCACAACCTGTTGGATGATTGAAAATTTGCTTCACTTCATTCTGCAGAATTTCCATATAGCTTGGACTATTCAGCAAAATTTGACAGGTCACCAAATTACCATCACTGCCTGTACTGACTTGCAACATTGCAGCCTGATTGGCTGCCACTTGGGTCTGTGTGGTTGCAGGCGCTTGGTTGCGGTCACTACATGCACGGAATAAAAATGCCAATAAACCAATTAAAATAATTAAAGCTAAAATTGGCAATAACCACGAACGGCGTTCTTCTACGGGCTCAGTCACAATGACTTCAGGTGCTTGATGTACGGTTTGGCCCGCAGCATTATTTACCCCCAAAGCAGCCAATAATGCTGTTGCCCACTGCGGTAAAGCCGCCTGAATTGAATCTAAATTGTTTTGCAGTAAATGCTGAATTGCAACTGGGTCAGATGAACCTGCCTGATTTTCCAAAAAGTTTAAACTTGGTGCAATTGAACGATTCAGGGTGTTTTCAATTTCGGTTTGCGGTGCTGTGCCGCTGACCAAATCTAAAAACTGCTGTTTTAAAGATAGATTTGAACCAAATACATCGCCCACACGTGGATTCAGTTGTCGCAGCAGATTGTCAATCAGTTCAGGTCGTGAATTTAAAATAGACAATAAAATGGGATAAAAACTATTTAATGCCTGATTTTTTTCAAGCAAATGCTGGGTTTCCCCTTCCAATACAATGGATGACACACTTTGTTTGAGCAAGTCTATAAAATCTGTTTGCATATATATGCCCTCTTTTTTGTCTTTGTTTTCAAGTTGTTTTTTAGTGTATATGCTTAAAATTTAAACAAATGTAATAAATTGTGGTGTTTTGATTTTGTTGTGAAATTTGAGTCAACGGAATGTAGAGTCTCTTCTTCGATTTTCTATTTGGGGATTGTTAAAATTCAATAAAAAAGCCAGCCGAAGCTGACTCTTATTTAAACTTGAAAATAAAATATCAATCAGAGCATATTAAGCAGTAAAGACGCGTACTGCTTTGCCTTTTACAACTTGATTAATCAAAGGCGTATTTTTGCCTTGTGACACAATCGTTTCTTTGTTCAGTGTCCATTCCACTTCTGGATCAACCAAGACCCAACCCGCTTCCTGTTCCCAACGACTTTGCATTTTTGCCACACGCGCAGGTGCAAGTGTCACTTTTTCTACCCATTCCAATGGACTGAACAGACCTTCCTGAATCAGTTGAATCCCAAATGGAATATAAGTATCAAATGCAGTAAAACCTGACAAAGTATCTGCAAATGGTGCCATTTTTGCAGAGCTATTTAACGGCTCATGATGAGTACAAATCGCATCAATCACACCATCTTTTACACCTTGACGCAGTAATGCTTTGTCTTGCTCTGAGCGCAGTGGCGGACGTACATGCGCTAACGAGTTAAAACCATCAATAATTTGATCGGTTAAATGCAGTTGATGCATCGCCACATCGCAAGTGACAGGCAAACCTTTGGCTTTAGCTTGTTGAATCAATTCAACTGATGCACCACAAGACAATAAGCCAAAATGCGCACGTACACCTGTGGCTTCAATCATCAGCAAATATTTGGCAATCGCTACGGTTTCTGCCAAAGTTGGAATCATAGGCAAGCCCTGACGCGATGCAATAAAACCTTCATGCACACAGCCATCTTTAGCAATTTGCGGTTCTTCGGCATAGAACACCACGGTCATGTCCAAACCTGCAGCATATTCCAGTGTGCGAATCACGACATCATCATCTTCAAAAGGTGCATTGGCATTGGACACTGCACTACAGCCGCCTTTTTTCAGTCCCGCCATATTGGCAGGCTGCTTGCCGTTTAAACCTTGAGTTTGTGCACCAATCACTTCTAAATAAATGCCACCATCCAACATGGCTTTTTCGACCAAACCATGAATGAGTGCACCGTTGTCTTGCACGATTGGTTTAGAATCGGGTGGCGTAAATAAGTGCAGAATTCCGTTTTCACGTGCGGCCTTGCCTTCAGATTTGAGCGTGCCATGTTGTTGCTGACCAGGTTCACGTAAACGTGCGCATAAATCGACCATAGTTGGCATGAGCCATTGACCTTGGGCATCTATGCTTTCGCTAATATCTGCACTTTCTGCAACCAACTTGCCATTTTCAAGATATACCGTTTGTACGCGGTCAATTTGCTGGATTGGGTCAAGCACACGTACATTTTCAATTTTTACAATCGCCATGACTTTTTCCTTATACCGCAATCGCGTCAATCAAACCTTGTTCTTGCAATTGACCTTGCATCGCCAAGGCCAATACCGCCATACGTACCGCAATACCGTTGGTTACTTGATTTAAAATCACCGATTGAGGCCCATCGGCAATGCTTGAATCAATTTCGACACCACGGTTCATTGGACCAGGATGCATCACAATACAGTTTGGTTTTGCAAGCGCCAAACGCTCTTTGTTTAAACCGTACATTTTGTAGAATTCGGCTTGTGAGGCAAGTGCTGGCGAATCAATACGTTCATTTTGAATACGCAGGGTGATAATCACGTCGCAATCTTTAATGCCTTCTTCCATTTTGTTAAATAAACGCACGCCTGCGCCATATTCATCAAAACCGTAGGGCAACAAGGTGTTCGGTGCAATCACGCGAATGTCTTTACAGCCCAGTGTTTGCAAGGCAGCCACATCGGAACGCGCCACGCGTGAATGTTTGATATCACCAATAATCGCAACACTTAATTCTTCATAAGGTCGTTGGGTTTCACGGCGAATGGTCAGCATATCCAACATCGCTTGCGTTGGATGTGCATGACGGCCATCACCCGCATTAATAATGGCAACCTTTGGGCAAACCGTTTTAGCAATAAAATGTGCTGCACCTGAAGATGAATGACGCACCACAAAAATGTCAGCAGCCATCGCCTCTAAGTTCCACAAAGTGTCACGCAAAGTTTCACCTTTAGAGGTACTTGAACGGGCAATATCAATATTGAGTACATTGGCAGAAAGACGCTTGGCTGCGGCTTCAAATGTGGTGCGGGTACGAGTAGAGTTTTCGAAGAACAAATTCATCACCGTGCGCCCTTCGAGCAAATTATTGGTGATCAGTTGGTTTTGTTCATTGAAAAAGGACTGTGCTGTGTCCAGAATTTGGGTGAGGGTTTCTTTGGAAAGACCTTCGATGGTTAAAAAGTGTTTTAAATGCCCATCTTTATTCAATTGAATCTGGCTCGGAGTATGCAATGCCGCCAAATGCATGAGAGATTCCTTATACGTTAAGTTAACGCATTATACAGAAATTGATTTGGCAAAGCAGTGTAACTTGGCATGATTTAGTCAAAAGAAACTTATGATTTTAAAAATTAAGTCATGCAGACTCATCTACACTTTCTTTCATGCTTAATACTCTACAAAGCGATGTGAAAGGATGGCATTTATATTTAACTGCTCTGCTAGCCAATCATCTTGATATGAGCTTGATGAACATCTGGTGGGTCAATCTTCGCCTACAACTGCCTACGCAACCTTCAGGCTATGTAGGCATAGTCTGTACAATTCACCGTTTAACGCAGTGCCCCTATATAATGATGGGACACCTGCGCCCGATAAATTTCTTCAGCTGTAGGTTCAGTCAAGTCATCTATATTTTCTATATTTTCTACTGCATCTAATTGCTGCGCTTCAGTCTGTGGCGACGTTATTTCTGCATCAGCATCCATTAAGTTAGCCAATATACTGTTTAAGCGCAGCGCATAACGGCACAATTCCTCATCGTGTGTAGCGAGCGCCAATTGCAGCACAGCACGTGCATAGTCTGAATTTTCAACCAGATACATGACATCAATCACACGTCCACTGACCCGTCTTAATCGCGTATAAATTAAAGTGGCAACTGAAAAAATCTCGTTATTTGCTGTTAAAGCCTGTGCCGTGTTTAAAGTAGCCGTGGTCATTTAAATATTCCCCTTATCGCTTCATTGTTGTTTTGCAGTGTTTGATGCTCATCTGCAAAATGTTCACCATCACAACAATGTATGAGCAAAATACATACCAATCATGTGAATATTCAGGTTTTTATTTTTCCGCAATACAATCACTCAAAATTTTTTAGAGATGTCATTACATCCTCATTGCCTTTTTAGAAAAAAACAGTAAAAAATGCCCTGAAGCTCTTCAAACCTAGACCTTTAAAATTCTGCACGATTCACGCTAAATCACTAAGTTTTCTAGCACAAAATACGGTAAAATAGCCGATTGCTGAATTGCTTTTGGAAATTTTCATGAATTCGAAACCCCGTCTTTCTACATATTGGGTCACCTGTGCAGATGGACTTGAAACCTTATTGCAAGAAGAAATGCAAGGTTTAGGTATTCAAAATATCGAACGTTTACCGGGTCGTTTAATTTTCAAAGGCACACTCGAAAATGCCTATCGTGTCTGCATGTGGTCACGTTTAGCCTCACGTGTCCTTACACCAATTCACACACACGAAATTGAATTTAGTCACGACGCGCGCGATGTAGCCGAAGAGCTTTATGAAGGTGCGCTGAGCTTTGACTGGTCACTGATTTTTGCGCCACAAAGTACTTTTGCAGTGCGTTTGCATATAGAGCGTGACATTAAAGTGAACAGCCAATTTGCGACCTTGCGCGTTAAAGATGGTGTGGTCGATTCATTTATGGATGCAGTGGGCAAACGTCCAAGCATTGACATCAAACAGCCTGAAATTACCTTATACGTGTTGGCAGGTAAAAAAGAACATACATACTGCCTAGATTTATCTGGCGATTCACTGCATAAACGCGGCTATCGTCGTTTTATGACCGATGCCCCAATTAAAGAAAACCTTGCCGCAGCGATTCTGCAAAAAGGTCAATTACAACAAATTCAACCCGACATTATTTTAGACCCAATGTGTGGTTCGGGTACGTTTATTATTGAAGCATTGATGATGCTGACTGACCGTGCACCGGGTTTGGTACGTCGTTTCGGTTTTAACGGTTGGCAAGGTCACGACCATGAATTATGGATGACCATTAAAGCAGAAGCGGCTGAACGCCATCAAACTGCATTACAACAACCATTGCCAAAATTTTATGCTTTCGATGCCGACTGGGAAGCAGTCAAAGCCACCAAGCAAAATATTATTGCAGCAGGTTTTGAAAGTCTGCTCGATCAGATTCAAATTGAAGAACGTACTTTGGCTGACTGGCCCGACTTTCAAGCCGAAGGTAAAAAGGCCTTTATTGTAACCAACCCACCTTATGGTGAGCGTTTGGGCGATAAAGCCTCGAACCGTGCCTTATATTTGGGTCTGTCTGCCCTCTTGCAAAAGCATTTCCCAAATCAAAAAGCAGCCGTCATTGCAGCCCAAGTTGAACAAGCCGATGTGTTGGCTTTCAATGACCCGCAAATTTTACGTTTGATGAACGGTAAACTGCCAATTTATGTCCGTTTTGGTACGATCAAACCTGCAACATTCGCACGCCCATTCTTAGCAGATTGGCAACCGCAACAGTTTGAACCCATTGAAGGCGCAGAAGATTTCACCAACCGTTTGCAAAAAAACATGCAGAGCCTGAAAAAATGGGCGGTGAAAGAAAATGTGCATTGCCTGCGTTTATACGATGCAGACTTACCTGACTTTAATGTCGCAGTCGATTTATACGGCGACCGTTTGCACGTGCAGGAATATGCGCCGCCGAAAAAAATTGATCCTGAAAAAGCCAAAAAGCGTTTTAACCTTGCCTTACAAGCCATTCGCGCTGTCACAGGTTTAGGGCGCGATGCGGTATTTATTAAAACCCGTGCCCGTCAGGAAGGTAAAAACCAGTACACCAAACAAAGTACCGCCTCGAAGCGTTTTATTGTGCAAGAAGGTCAGGCTAAAATTTTGGTTAACCTCACCGACTACCTAGATACAGGCTTGTTCCTTGACCATCGTCAAATGCGTTTACGTATTGCCAAAGAAGCACGTGGCAAGCACTTCCTGAATTTATACAGTTATACCTCAACTGCAAGTTTACATGCCGCGCTTGGCGGTGCAGCAAGTACCACCAGCGTCGATTTATCCAATACTTATTTGAATTGGTCTAAAGAAAACTTTGTATTGAATGGTTTAACGGTAGACCATGCCGATGAACAACATCAATTCTTTGCCAGTGATTGTTTTGAATGGCTCAAAGAAGGTCATGAACAATATGATCTGATCTTTATTGACCCACCAACTTTCTCAAACTCTAAAAAGTTCTACGGAACATTTGACGTACAACGCGACCACGTTTCTTTAATTAAGCGTGCCATGAACCGCTTAACCACAGGCGGAACGCTGTACTTCTCCAACAACTACCGTGGTTTTGAAATGGATGAAGAAATTGAAGCCATGTTTGATGTGCAGGAAATTAGCCATGAAACTATTGGGCAAGATTTCAAACGCAACACCAAAATCCACCGTGCTTGGAAAATTCAGCACCCGCCTGTTTAAATAAACGATATGGCAATACAACAAAGCCTGTTCATTTGAACAGGCTTTGTTGTATCGTAGATCAGTATCTAGATTATTGACCAGTTAAAAACTTCTTTTCACCATATTGATAATGCATCGACAGTTTAAATTCATCACCATCACGTTGAATTTGCTGATTGCTTTGCATCGCACTGAGCATCTGTTCTAATTCTTGATCAGACATGCTTTTACCCGCAGCATTCATATAATTATTCATAATAGTTTTGACTACTTGTTTGTTAAAACTCACATCGGTTTGCACTTCTAGCAAACTTGGGAACATTTTCGCTAAGCCTTCTACAGTGGTTTGATGCCCTGGCATCACTTTACCAACCAAATCTGCCCGAATACTGCCTGTGCCTAATTTCAACTGATTCTTCTTGGATTCGAACTGAAAGCCCTCATTAATCACAGCCAACAAGGCTTGTTGTACATCTTTCTCAAAGTTTTCCGCTTCTAGGCATGAGTTGTTTTGTTTTTGCACAATATCAAGAAACGTCTGCATTTTACTGCGCTGCAAGTTTTTAACATCCCAATTCACTTGCAGGTCTTGCATGGCAGGCACATTATTTAAACCTAACTCGGCAATTTTAAATTTCGATTGAATATCTACCGTGCGCTCATGCAGTTGAGTATCCATACGCCAACTGAAGTCTTTCATTTTGCCTGAACCCACTGCTTTTGGGTCTTGACGCTGCATTTCTGCAATACTGAATTGGAAATAGCCCGGCTCTAAAGACTGCACATTCAAAGCCTGATTGGTTTTAAACTGCATGCCTTTTACTTGAAGATGTCCAAATTGATCCAGCACCGTCAATTGAGGCACATCAAAACTCATATTTACAATTTTCTGCTGCCCCTGACTTTGTTTCGCCTGAAACTCAATCTGCATAGGAGAAAATTTAGCTTCAAGTCCTGCTTCTTTTTTCTCTATAGCAGGTATGCTCAATTTCGTGGTCGATACACCCAACCAATTCACTTGCGTTGTCACATTTAGAGGCTGCTGAAAGAACTCGGAAAATTGTCCCTGCCCTTGTTCCAGATTCATTTTAGAATCAATTTGGTAACCTTTCCATGTCCGCTGAATTTGATCTTGTCCGTGAAACACCAGTTTTTCTTTAGCATTACATGGGTCTGCAATAATGGTCATTTTCCATTTGGCAGTACCTGTTAAAGTCCCCATGTCGTAGTCCGTATATTGGACGCTCACATTGGGTACAGGATTTAAATTTTGTTGATAATGCTCACGCAGGCTCTTATCTGCATATAAATTTCCTGCAGTAACAGCTCCTGCCAACACTGCAACCCCCATTCCACCCCATACTATTTTTGACATAGATTCTGCTCAGAATTTATCTATTCTTATTGAACAATAAATTATAATTAATCTTCTTTAAAAAAGATAATTGTTTTGCAAATAAATCACTTAAATACAATATTCATCACAAAATATTAAAAATAGCTGTCATTTTTTACCAAAAATTTTACTTATGTGACCTAAATTGTCAGTCATAAAAAACCCAGCCGAAGCTGGGTTTCTTAAAAGTTGCTTACACATAGCCAATTAGCTGAGTTTCATTTTTTCAAACAGCAAATGACCATTTTCAGCTTTAATTAAAATCGTATCACCTGCAACAAAGTCACCTGCGAGGATTTTTTGCGCCAATGTGTTTTCCACTTGTTGCTGAATTGCACGTTTCAATGGACGCGCACCGTAGACTGGGTCAAAACCTGCTTCAATCAATTGATCAAATGCAGTATCGTCTATCGACAAGCTCAAGTCGCGTTCGCTTAAACGCGCACGTAAACGATCCAATTGAATATCGGCAATGCCACGAATTTGTGCTTTTTCCAGTGAATGGAACACCACCAACTCATCAATACGGTTAATAAACTCAGGGCGGAAATGTTGTGAAACTGCGGCCATGACCACGGTACGCACTTCTTCACGTGTTGGATTGTCACCCAATTCACGTACTTCGTGTGAACCCAAGTTAGAAGTCATCACAATTACAGTGTTCTTAAAGTCCACCACGCGACCTTGCGAGTCGGTTAGGCGTCCATCATCCAACACCTGCAACAAGATGTTAAATACGTCTGGATGGGCTTTTTCCACCTCATCAAACAGCACCACACTGTACGGTTTACGACGTACTGCTTCGGTTAATACACCACCTTCTTCATAACCGACATAGCCTGGAGGCGCACCGACCAAACGGCTGACCGAGTGTTTTTCCATAAATTCAGACATATCAATCCGAATCATGGCGTCATCGCTGTCAAACAAGAAGTTCGCTAACGCTTTGGTCAATTCTGTTTTACCTACCCCTGTTGGGCCAAGGAACAGGAACGAACCACTTGGACGGTTAGGATCAGACAAACCTGCGCGTGAACGACGTACCGCATTCGACACCGCCACCACAGCTTCATCTTGCCCCACCACACGGTTATGCAAGAAATCTTCCATGTGTAGCAATTTTTCACGTTCACCCTGCAGCATTTTCGATACAGGAATGCCCGTTGCAGCACTCACGACTTCAGCAATTTCATTGTCCGTAACTTTGTTACGCAATAATTTTGGTTCTTCTTTCTCTTCAACCAACTCATCTTGTGCCAGTTGTTTTTCCAACTCAGGAATCACACCGTATTGTAAACGTGACATTTCCGCCAAGTCATTTTCACGCTGCGCTTTTTGCAATGCCATACGTGCCTGATCAAGCTGAGTCTGAATTTGCTTAGTGCCTTCAACCAAGGTTTTTTCCGCTTTCCAAACTTCTTCCAAATCATTGTATTCATTTTGAACTTCAATAATTTGTTTTTCCAGATGTGCAACTTCAGCACGGCTGCCTGCATCTTCATCTTTCTTCACGGCTTCAAGTTGCAGTTTTAATTGAATTAAACGGCGCTCTAATTTATCTAAGGCTTCAGGCTTAGAATCTAGCTCCATTTTAATCCGTGACGCTGCCTCATCCACCAAATCAATTGCCTTGTCGGGAAGTTGACGGTCAGTGATATAACGGTGCGACATTTTAGCGGCGGCAATAATCGCCGAATCTAAAATTTTAACCCCGTGGTGCACTTCGTAGCGTTCTTTCAGACCTCGTAAAATTGCAATGGTGTCTTCTACACTTGGCTCATCGACCAATACTTTTTGGAAACGACGCTCTAAAGCCGCATCTTTTTCAATATATTGACGATACTCATCTAAAGTAGTGGCACCGACGCAGCGCAATTCGCCACGCGCCAATGCAGGTTTCAACATATTGCCTGCATCCATGGCACCATCGCCTTTACCTGCACCCACAAGTGTGTGTAATTCATCAATAAATAAGATGACTTCACCTTCTTGTTTCGCCAAGTCTTTTAAGACCGCTTTTAGGCGTTCTTCAAACTCACCGCGATATTTCGCACCTGCCAACAATGAGCCCAAATCTAAAGATAAAACACGTTTACCTTTTAAGCTTTCTGGCACTTCACCATTCACAATACGCTGCGCCAAACCTTCAACAATCGCAGTTTTACCCACACCAGGTTCACCAATGAGTACTGGGTTGTTTTTGGTACGGCGTGACAACACCTGAACGGTACGGCGAATTTCATCATCACGACCAATTACAGGGTCTAGCTTGCCCGCCAACGCACGTTCGGTTAAATCGATGGTATATTTATTGAGTGAGTCACGTTGATCTTCGTGATTATTGCTCATGACTTTTTCATCCCCTCTAATTTTGTCAATCACGCTACGCAAACTATCTGAGGTCACGCCTACACTGTTCAGTAGTGTTTTGGTCGCGCCCACTTCGGTCAAACCCAGCATCAACCAATCGGTTGACAAGAACTCATCACCTGCTTTTTGGGCAAAACTGTCAGCCAAATTCAAGGCTTTAACCGCATCTGGACTTAAGTTGATATCGCCTGTTGGATTGGCCAAAGTCGGTGCATCAGCAATCGCTTGCTGTAATTTGCTTTGCAAATCACGTAGGTTTGCGCCTGCTTGTTGTAATAAACTGACATTGGAAGCTTCTTCGAGCAAAGTCGCCAATAAGTGAATGCCTTCAATGGCAGTATGATCTTTCCCTATCGCGAGAGATTGGGCATCGGATAAAGCTTGCTGTAGGCGGTTGGTAAACTTTTCAAAACGCATTCTTGTTATTCCTCACAACAAATTGTGTACTTGATGGATATATGGGAACGCAGGCGTAAATTTCAATTAAATTTTTTATATATTTTTCAAAATCTTAATTAAAATTAACGGTTAGATTTCAATTATAATATTGGACTGATTAAAGTAAATTTCAAGTTTAATCAGGTAATTTTTTTATAGTGAGTTGAATTATTGACATACACTTGTATATCAACAAATTAAAGGCTTCTGATTATTATTCATGCAAATAGAAATATTTAGTTACAATGATTGGCAAATATACCAACCATTGTATGACCTATCAGTCAACGCTTAATCTTGTTCAATAATTTCAAAATCATGGCTAATTTCGACGCCACCATCAGATAGCATTTTACTGGCAGAACAGTACTTTTCTGCTGAAAGTTCAACCGCCTTCGCAACCTGCTTTTCCTTGACAGCCTTGCCTTTGACCACAAAATGCAAATGAATTTTGGTGAACACGGCAGGGATGCTATCGGCACGTTCTGCTTTTAACTGACATTCAACATGCGTCACTTCTTGGCGTGATTTCTTTAAAATAGTCACAATATCGAATGAAGCACAACCACCAAGTCCCATTAAGATTAACTCCATAGGACGTGGACCACGGTTTTCACCGCCATATTCTGCAGATCCATCCATCACCACAGAATGACCACTTTCCGATTTGGCTTCAAAAGCAACGTTCTCTAACCACTGAACACTTGTTTGCATTGCAACTACCTAAAAAAAACTATAAATTGACATGGGTATTTGTACACTAACATAACTTGAGTTGATAAGGAATTTCATCTCTACTGTGTGACAAGTTCAGACTAGGTCTTGTGCGATCTATTATTTATCCATTTTCGGAACCGTTAGCATGACTTCAAACTTTTCACAGCTGAGCACTGATGCATTGTCCCCTGGACAACTGCCTGACTCAGTCAAAGCATTATTAAAACGTGCATACATCAACCGTTATCCAAAACGGACAACTATTGTTGATGCGGGGACTGAATCTAAATCGTTATATTTGATTTTAAAAGGTTCAGTATCAATTATTCTTCGCGAAGATGATGATCGCGAAATTGTTGTGGCATATTTGAATCCAGGCGACTTTTTTGGGGAAATGGGTCTGTTTGAATCGAATCCACAACGTACTGCAGAAGTTCGTACTCGTGATGTCTGTGAAATTGCAGAAATTACTTATGAAAACTTCCACGAACTCAGCAAACAATATCCTGACTTAAGCTATGCCGTTTTTGCACAGCTGGTACGTCGTTTAAAAAATACTACACGTAAGGTAACTGACCTTGCCTTTATAGATGTGTCTGGTCGTATTGCACGTTGCTTGATTGATCTTTCTGCGCAACCAGAAGCCATGATTTTGCCAAACGGTCGTCAAATTCGTATTACACGCCAAGAAATTGGTCGTATTGTCGGCTGTTCACGTGAAATGGTCGGGCGTGTTCTAAAAACACTTGAAGAACAAGGCATGATTGAAACTGATGGTAAAGCCATTCTGATTTTTGATGCTTCTTTGGAGCAAAATGAATCCACTGATGGCAACTTTGATGACGAGTAAACCATCTATATGCTCATTAAAAAAGCAAATCTTCGGATTTGCTTTTTTATTACCAGCTGTTAACTTTTTACCATTTTCAATTATCAAAATACCATTATTGCTGTCACTACAATGAAGTAGCAATTTTCGCAGCCACAAGTGGCGCAAAATGGTTTCAGCTCTTGTAACATCAATATATACATATAATCTTGAGCGAGAGACAATATGCAATTTAAACCATTGGCAAAAACAGGCATTCTAGTTCCAGAAATCTGTTTAGGCACCATGACATTTGGTGAACAAAATACCCAGCAAGAAGCCTTTCAACAACTCGATTATGCGCTAGAACGAGGCTTATATTTTTGGGATACCGCAGAAATGTATCCCGTACCACCAAAAGTAGAAACTCAAGGTGCAACTGAAACTATTATTGGCAATTGGTTACAACAACGTGGCGGACGTGACAAATTGTTTTTAGCCTCTAAAATTGCAGGCCCTTCGCAAGGCGGCAGTCATATTCGAGACGGCAAAACCCGCTTTAACGCAGAGGATATTCATTCTGCACTGGATGGCAATTTAAAACGCCTGCAAACCGACTATATCGACTTATACCAACTGCACTGGCCGCAGCGTCCAACCAACTTTTTTGGCAAACTTGGTTATGGCAACCAAGAAGCACAAAATACGCAAGAAGTAACCGACCTTGCTGAAACCTTAACCGCGTTGCAACAAGAAATTCAAAAAGGACGGATTCGCTATATAGGTCTGTCGAATGAAACCCCTTGGGGCACCATGAAGTTTTTACACTTGGCAGAACAATTAGGATTAAGTAAATTTGTCAGCGTACAAAATCCGTATAACCTGCTGAATCGTACTTATGAAATTGGTATGTCTGAAATTGCCCATTATGAAGGTGTTGGACTACTCGCCTACTCACCTTTGGCTTTTGGTTATTTAACTGGTAAATTCCGTCATGGCGCACGCCCTGCCAATGCACGTGTCACGCTATATTCACGTTTTAGCCGTTACAGTAATCCACAAAGCGAATGGGCAACCGAGCAATACGCCCAACTTGCAGAACAACACGGCTTGAGTTTGACGCAACTGGCGCTGGCATTTATCAAGCAGCAATTTTTTGTGACAAGTACCATTATTGGCGCGACGAATATGGCGCAACTCAAAGAAAATATTGATGCCTTTGACATCACCTTATCAGATGAAATTTTACAAGGCATTGAAGCCATTCATCGTCAACAACCCAATCCAGCGCCCTAATTTTATTTTAAGCACTGCTTTAAAATGAAATTAAAAATATGAACTCAGCAATAATTCATCATTTTTATGCTGTTTAAAGTCAAAAAGTCTTCATAAAAAAAGATGCGCATAAAACCATGCGCATCTTTTTTGTGTTTTATCTTAACCAGTTGAACTGGCTGAGGTCATCTTAACGACGACTTTGGTTATATAGCGCTTGTGCTGCTGGCAAGTTTTTACGCATTGCTTCAATACGCTGACTGTTCGATGGGTGAGTCGATAAGAAGGACGCACCGCCGCCACCTTCAAGCTTGTTCATTTTTTCCCAAAGGGTAATTGCAGCTTGTGGGTTATAACCTGCACGCGCCATCAGCATTAAACCACCCTGATCGGCACGACTTTCCAAATTACGTGAATATGGCAAGCCAATCCCAATTTGGGTACCCAATTGCGCTGCTGCTGCACCCAATTGACCAACGTTATTGCCTGCCGCACTTAAACCTACGTTCAAGGCAATATTGGTTAAAGCCTGTGCACCAATTTTACTTTTCGCGTGTTCTTCTAAAGCATGCACCATTTCATGCCCCATAATTGCGGCAATTTCAGCATCAGTTAAATTCAGTTTATTCACAATACCAGTGTAGAACACCACTTTACCACCAGGTGCGACAAAAGCATTGACTTGATCAGACTTAAGTACCGCCAATTGCCACTGGAAAGGCTGACCTGTTTGGTTCATTTGATTGGCATGTGGAATCAAACGCTGAAACACAGTATTGATACGTTTATACGTGGTGGAGCTTGTGTCTAACTGATTTTTATTGCGTGCGTCTTGCACCATTTCATTATAGCTTTTGGTAGCAGTTGCATTTAAGGTCGCAGTATCTGCACCCGCCATGTCTGCAACAGTCGTACACCCTGAAACTGTGATTGCGCCTGCGGCACATAAACTTAACATCAGTTTTTTGTTCATTATAATAATCTCCGCCTTGCGAGCTATCTTCATACCAATCAATTATATGAAATCAATTCAAGGCTTTAAATCTATAATCACTTCATAAACATATCATTTATGTAAACAACGCCTAAGCTGTGTACAGATTGTATGTCTGAGCGATCAATCACTACCCTAGTAAAGAAATTGATAACACAACCAAAATACTAAACAGAAAACATTTAAACCCAAGTAAATTTTAGACACTACTTCTACTTTTTCTTCCATTTCTGGATTTTTGCGTTTGTAGAGTAGGTAAGCATTTTGAATCAGAATCAGTGGCACCAAAATACAGGCAAAAATAACGCTTAAACCAATAAATGCCTGATACATAATATTCGGATCATGCTTTTGCGATAAAATCAGCATCATGGCAATGGTCGGTGCACCGCCCATCGCAAACAATAAAGAATAAAAAATCGTACTGGTAATATTTTTATGCATCCTGCATAACCTTAATTAAATTTAATTTTCTAAAGCCATTGTAACAAGCCACCCTGCTCTGCACAGCGCCAGTCATCTGCAACTTTAGTCTTGAAAAAACAACTCACTCAGCATCATCTATAATGTTTCCAAAAATGAGTCGCTATTGAAACTGAAACAACAGCAATAAAAAGCCCCATCATTTAGACAGGGCTGAATACATCATCAGAGCTTAAATGCTATGCTAAATCACAACGACTTAAGCATCAAATGGATGACGTAATACGATAGTTTCTGCGCGGTCTGGACCTGTAGAAATAATGTCGATTGGACATTCAATTAACTGCTCAAGACGTTTGATGTAGTTCACTGCATTTTCAGGCAATTGTTCTACACTGGTCGCACCCACAGTTGATTCAGACCAACCTGGCATTGTTTCATAAATTGGCTTTAAGTTTTCGTATGCAAGCGCATCAGAAGAACCTACACAACCTGAATCGGTATTTTCATAACCTACGCAGATTTTGATTTCTTCTAAACCGTCCAATACGTCTAACTTGGTCAAGCAGATACCAGACAGTGAGTTTACATCGACTGAACGACGTAAAATTTCGGCATCAAACCAACCACAACGACGTTGACGACCTGTAGAAGCACCGAACTCGTGACCCACAGTACCTAAGTGTTTACCAATCGCATCACCTACGTCATTTGCTGCGTCATACACCAACTCAGTTGGGAATGGGCCTGCACCTACACGTGTGGTATAAGCTTTGGTAATCCCTAAAACGTAGTCTAAATGTAATGGACCTAAGCCTGAACCAGAGCTTACACCGCCCGCAGTTGTATTCGATGAAGTCACATACGGATAAGTACCGTGGTCAACATCAAGTAATGAACCTTGCGCACCTTCAAACATAATGTTGTCACCGTTTTTACGGTAATTATGAATTTCAGTCGTTACATCAACCACTAATGGTGCAATCACTTCACGCCATTGGTCACATAGCGCTAAAACTTCATCTAACTGAACTGCTTCAACACCGTAGTATTGTGTCAATTGGAAGTTGTGATAGTCCAATAATTCAGTCAATTGAGCGCGTAGTGCTTCACCGCCACGAACCAAGTCAGCAACACGAATCGCACGACGTGCAACCTTGTCTTCATAAGCTGGGCCAATACCACGACCTGTTGTACCAATTTTGGCATTACCACGTTTTTTCTCACGTGCTTGGTCAAGTGCAATGTGGTTCGGCAAAATAAGCGGACAGTTTGGTGAAATACGTAAACGCTCTTTCACTGGCACGCCTTCTTGTTCCAAAATACCCATTTCTTTAATGAGTGCTTCAGGAGAAAGTACTACACCATTACCAATTAAGCACAGTACGTTTTCACGTAAAATACCTGATGGAATGAGGTGTAATACAGTTTTCTTACCACCAACCACGAGAGTATGGCCTGCGTTGTGTCCGCCTTGATAACGAACGACTGCCGCCGCCTGATCTGTGAGCAGGTCGACGATCTTACCTTTACCTTCGTCGCCCCATTGGGTACCAAGTACCACAACATTCTTGCCCATAATAGCCTCATTACATCATGCTGTTAAAATTGAAAACCAAGACCTGTAACATGAAACATGCCTTGGCGATTAAATTTTTTCGACTGTCCACTCACCATTTGCAAGAACCAATTGGTGCGTTGCGTATGGAACCGAGTTTAAATCATCATTACCCAACAATTGAATTACACTAAAGCCTTGCGCACGTGTGTTTTGGATAGCCGCGATTAAATCAGGTTGTGAGCCTTTAGGCGCAACAACAACAGACGATGATTCAAAACGACCTGCACTTAATACAAACAAGTCACAAGAGAAACCTGTTGCAGGGCGCGCACGTCCGAAATGCTGACCAATGCCATCATAACGACCGCCTTGTGCCAATGGTGCAGCACGATTTGGCGCATACACTGCATACATTAAACCTGTGTGATAGTGATAAGAACGCAGCTCAACCACATCAATACCAATATGCAAGTTTGGCCAACGTGCCTGAATTTCAGCTTGTGTTGCTTTCACGGCTTCAAACGCTTGCTTAAATTCGGTATTTTCCAACACATCAGCACTTAAATGAGCCTGCAAAGCGGTTAAATCACTGGCATAGCGACCTAAAGCATAAAAATCTGAACCGAAATTTAAATCTTGGGTAAATTCTGCCAATTCAGGCAATGCTTTACGCTGATATAAATCTGACAATTGACGTTCAGTGGCTTTGCTTAATTCTGCTTGTTTAACCAAGCTACGGAACAAGCCGACATGACCCAAGTCTAAATGCACACCTTCTGCCAAACCTGCTTCTTTTAGCAAGCTGAGCATCAGATCAACCATTTCTACATCGGCATCAATGCTGTCTGAACCAAATAACTCTGCACCCAATTGCAATGGTGCACGTGTGGTATTAAAACCTTGTGGTTTGGTATGTAAAACCGTACCTGCATAGCAGTAACGTGCAATGCCATCTACAGGATGTACATGCGCATCAATACGCGCCACTTGTGGTGTCATATCGGCACGAACACCCAGCAAACGACCTGAAAGTTGGTCGATCACTTTAAATGTGGCAAGGTCTAAATCTTGATTCGATTCTGAAAGAGAAGATAGAGATTCAATGTATTCTATGAATGGCGTGTACACCAACTGATAACCTCGAGATGCGAGGAAATCCAGTGACTTACGACGCAAGCTTTCAATCACTTGCGCTTGTTCTGGTAATACATCAGCTACACCATCAGGTAATAACCATGTCTCTGAAATGGGCATGTTGTAAACCTAAATTCTTGTTTGCGCGGAACGAATCCGCATAAAAAAATCGGGAGCACACCCGATTTCTCCTAGTTTAGCATGATACTTTTGCTCATGCACCTGACTTTTTCTGAAATATGCGGTAAAAAAATATGAATACACCACATCTTTCAAAGCCATCATTTAAAAGTCCTGATTTGATTTCACCGCCTTTGCCAATAAACTGACCAACTCAGCATTTTGCATTTCAAGCTGTGCGGTTTTTTGCACGGTTTTATCGAGTGCATCTTGCTGAACCTGCATCTTTTTAGCCAAATCTTGCATAATCTCCAACGTCTTTTTTAGATGCTCTTCTAAATGTAATACTTTTTGCTCGACTTGCTGTTGATGCTGCACATCACTGCTGCTGTCTGCCTGATTTTTAAACTGCAACCAAATCAGAAAAATGACGGCAAGTGCCAGCAAAAAAATAAATCCCCACAATAAAATAATCATCATGCCACTACTCTATTCAAATTTTCTATGCAAACTTTGTTATATCAATCAGTGAATTAACCGTGAATACGAAGTGTAAAATCTGTCATCACTATTACACGCTTTTCACACTTTGTATATGTCTTAAAAAGTAGCCGCTTACACCGCCCGCTGACTAAAAGATTCACACAAATCTAGTAAACGGTTGGCATAACCCCACTCGTTGTCATACCACGCAAAAACTTTGGCTTGATGACCCACGACCATGGTTTGACTTAAATCGACAATTAAAGAATAAGGTGAATGGTTAAAGTCGCTCGATACCAAAGGCTCATCGGTCACTTGCATAATTTCGGCATAATCATGCGCTGCCGAAGCACACAACACCTGATTCAATTTATGCACCGTAATTGGCGACTGAGAAATAAAAGTTAAATCAATGGCTGCAACATTGATGGTCGGCACACGAATCGAATAACCATCTATCCGATCTGCCATTTTTGGCATGACTTGTTTTAAAGCACCTAGGGCAGAAGAAGTTGTAGGAATAATATTTTGTCCTGATGCACGCGCACGACGTAAATCGCGATGCGCCTGATCCAATACAGTTTGATCGGCTGTGACTGCATGAATTTCAGTCATTAATGCGGTATCAATTCCAAAAGCGTCATCAATAATTTTAACCAGTGGTACTAAAGCCTGCGTGGTGCAAGACACACTGGAAATAATTTGGTCAGTATTTTTGACTTCGTGATGATTGACACCATAAACAATCGCAGCATCTACAGTATCGAATGGTGCAGCGCCAATAATCACACGTTTGGCGCCCGCAGTAATATGCTGCGTTGCCGCCTCGCGGGAACGAAACAACCCTGTGCATTCCAATACCACATCTACATTTAAAGCTTGCCACGGCAACTGTGCAGGTTGAGCCTGATTCAACACCTGAACTTTTAATTGCGCCAAACCTGCAGAAATATTCAAAAAAATCTGTTCATTTTCAAGGCTAATTTCCACCTGCCCTTTAAAACGACCATGGGTACTGTCGTATTTAAATAAATGAACCAAGGTTTCTACATCGGCAATGTCATTTATGGCGACGATTTCAAAATGAAAGTCTTTGGGATTTTCAAACCAAGCCCGCAGCACATTGCGCCCGATTCTACCAAAGCCATTGATTGCCACTCGTTGCATGACCGATCCTTTCATAATGAAATCAAAATTTAAGCACAGACTATGTTAATAGATTTTGAGGCCTTACTGAAAAAAATCAGATCAATTCTGCGAATTTTCACGCAATTTGTTGTTTAATTCGGCAAATCAAAAATATCAGCTTTGACTTTCTAGCTTACATTTACGTTTTCTTAAATTTTGTATTCTACTTTATGGCAGTTCGGCATACTCCGTGACCTACAGTAAACGCTTATTTTGAATGTAAATGTTCATCATCTTCTATTGCAAAGATTTATTCTGCGTAATCGCAACCAAGTTTGCGTCAGAATTGTCATCTATTCACACTAAAATGATTGGTGATAATGGCTTTTTCCGTTATAATTTGGCGTTTTTAAAATTTTAAGCCTGCATGACAGCAAAAGAATTATTTTTGTCAGACTGTCTTGCGTTTAGCCCAATCGGAAATTATGGAGTGACTTGGTTGTGAGTACTCGTTTTATGACATCAGCTGAAATTCGTGAAGCATTTTTGCGTTACTTTGAATCGCAAGGGCATACACGTGTCGCATCGAGTTCTCTAGTACCCGCCAATGACCCAACCCTGTTATTTACCAATGCAGGTATGAACCAGTTTAAAGACTGTTTCCTTGGGTTAGAAAAACGTGATTATGTACGTGCTGTATCGTCACAAAAATGTGTGCGTGCAGGCGGTAAACATAACGATTTAGACAATGTGGGTTATACCGCACGTCACCATACTTTCTTTGAAATGTTAGGTAACTTCTCGTTTGGTGATTATTTCAAACGTGATGCAATTAAATTTGCTTGGGAATTTTTAACCAGTGAACAATGGTTAGCGCTACCAAAAGACCGTTTATATGCCACGGTTTACCACACCGATGATGAAGCATTTGACATCTGGAACAAAGAAATTGGTTTAGATGCTTCTCGTATTATCCGTATTGGCGATAACAAAGGCGGCCAATATGCTTCAGACAACTTCTGGGCAATGGGTGATACAGGTCCTTGCGGTCCGTGTTCTGAAATTTTCTATGATCATGGCGATCATATTTGGGGCGGTTTACCAGGCACACTAGAAGAAGATGGCGACCGTTTCATTGAAATCTGGAACAACGTATTCATGCAGTTTAACCGTACTGCAGATGGCGTATTGCACCCACTTCCAGCACCGTCTGTAGATACAGGCATGGGCTTGGAGCGTATTTCTGCAGTATTGCAACACGTCAACTCTAACTACGAAATTGATCTGTTCCAGCACTTACTCAAAAATGCAGCACAGATTATTGGTTTAGACACGGCTGCTCTTGAAGTAACTGCACAGCAAACTGGCAAGCCTGTAGACTACCCTGCTTCACTCAAAGTAGTTGCTGACCACGCTCGTTCTTGCTGCTTCCTAATTGCCGATGGCGTGAATCCATCGAATGAAGGTCGTGGTTATGTATTGCGTCGTATTATTCGTCGTGCAGTACGTCACGGCAACAAGCTTGGCGCAACAGGTTCATTCTTCCACAAAATGCTTCAGCCTTTAATTGAAGTAATGGGTCAAGCTTATCCTGAACTTGCAGCAAATCAAGCGCGTATTGAAGCGCAACTTCTAAAAGAAGAAGAACAATTTGCCAAAACGCTTGAGCAAGGTTTGAAATTGCTTGAGGGTGAATTGGCACAGCTTAAAGGCTCGGTCATTCCTGGTGAAGTGGTATTTAAACTATATGACACTTACGGCTTCCCAACAGATTTAACGGCAGATATTGCACGTGAACGCGACTTGACCATTGACGAAGCAGGCTTTGAAGTTGAAATGGCAGCGCAACGTCAACGTGCACGCGATGCAGGTAAATTTGCAGTTGACTACAACTCAATTGTAAAAGTTGAAGGTGAAACTCAATTTGATGGCTATGACGCAACGACTGGTCAGGGTCAAATTGTGGCTATTTATAAAGATGGCGAACAAGTCGATGAAGTAGTTGAAGGCGATGAAGCTTTAATCGTACTCAATCAAACCCCGTTCTATGCAGAAAGCGGTGGTCAGATTGGTGATACAGGTCTATTCAAAAACGAAACAGGTATTTTTGAAGTTCAAGACACCAAAAAATCTGGCGGTGCTTTTGTTCATCAAGGTATTGTTACCATGGGCAGTTTAAAAGCTGCGCAAGCGGTGGAAGCGATTGTAAAAGCAGACATCCGCGAAGCTACTGCACGCAACCACTCTGCAACACACTTATTGCACGCTGCCCTACGTCAAGTTTTAGGTGCACACGTACAGCAAAAAGGTTCGTTGGTTGCTTCTGATATTTTACGTTTTGACTTTGCCAATGACCAACCTGTGTCATTTGAACAATTGCAAGAAATTGAGCGTTTGGTAAATGCAGAAGTCATTGCCAATACCGCAGTTTCTACTGAATTACTGGATATTGAAGCAGCCAAAGCCAAAGGCGCAATGATGCTATTTGGTGAAAAGTATGGCGATGAAGTTCGCGTACTTTCTATGGGTTCAATCATTGAAGATAAAAACTTCTCCATTGAACTTTGTGGCGGTATTCACGTGAAACGTACAGGTGATATTGGTCTGTTCAAAATCATCTCTGAAGGTGGTGTTGCAGCTGGTGTACGTCGTATTGAAGCAATTACAGGCAGCAAAGCCGTTGAAGCCGTTCAAAAAACTGAACGCGATATCAACAGCATCAATGCTTTGTTGAAAGCACAAAAAGACCAAACTTTAGAAAAAGTGAATACATTGGTCGATACAGCATCTAGCCTTCAAAAGCAGATTGAACAGCTCAATCAAAAATTAGCGCACTTCCAAGCAGCTGAACTTTTAAGTCAAGTACAAGAACTTGCTGGACGTACCACGCTCATTACCACTGTACAAAATATGGATGCAAAATCACTGCGTAATTTGCACGACGGTGTAAAATCCAAACTCGACCAAGCAGTGATTGTACTTGCAGGTGTAGAAGGCGATAAAGTCAGCTTAATCGCTTCTGTTGCACCAGACTTTACTGCTACGATTAAAGCAGGAGACATCATCAAACACTTGGCTACAGAACTAGGTGGTAAAGGTGGTGGTAAACCTGATTTGGCACAAGGTGGCGCGCCACTTAACGAGAACTTTGCAACGGTGATGGCAGGTTTAACTGCTTGGCTTGCGGCAAAATAATCTCACTTTTTGTGTAACTGACCCTGAGCAGGTAAATTCAGGGTCATGGCTTATATGGAACAACTATGGCACTAATCGTTCAAAAATATGGCGGTACCTCAATGGGTACTCCCGAGCGCATTTTAAATGTTGCTCGTCGTGTGAAGCGCTGGCATGATCATGGCCACAAAGTAGTGGTTGTCGTTTCTGCCATGAGTGGCGAAACCAATCGCCTACTCGCTCTCGCGAAAGCCATTACCGAAACCCCTGATCCGCGTGAATTAGACCAAATGGTGTCTACAGGCGAACAGGTGACGATTTCGATGTTAGCGATGGCGCTGAATTCTATTGGCGTTGCGGCAAAATCACTAACTGGTCGCCAAGTTGGTATTCAAACTGACAGCGCATTTACCAAAGCACGTATTGAAGCGATTAATACTGACGTGTTAACTGAAAACCTAGACGCAGGCCGTGTGATTGTGGTTGCTGGTTTCCAAGGTTTTGATGCTGAAGGTAACACCACTACTTTAGGTCGTGGTGGTTCTGATACTTCTGGCGTTGCGCTTGCTGCTGCATTGAAAGCCGATGAATGCCAAATTTATACTGACGTAGATGGCGTTTACACCACAGACCCACGCGTTGCACCAAAAGCCAAAAAAGTAGATCGTATTTCTTTTGAAGAAATGCTAGAAATGGCTTCTTTAGGTTCTAAAGTATTGCAAATTCGTGCGGTTGAATTTGCAGGTAAATACCAAGTACCTTTACGTGTATTATCAAGTTTTGATAATGACAATGATGGCGCATTCGACGAAGATTTTAAACAAAATGTCGGCACACTCATTACTACTGAATTGGAAGACAACATGGAACAACCTATCATCTCAGGTATCGCGTTTAACCGTGACGAAGCAAAATTAACTATTTTAGGTGTGCCTGATGAGCCAGGTATTGCATCTAAAATCTTGTCACCTATTGGCGCTGCCAATGTTGAAGTTGACATGATCATCCAAAACGTAGAAGAAGATGGTACTACCGACTTTACTTTTACTGTAAACCGTGGCGAACTTGCCAAAGCAAAATCAATTCTTGAAGCAACTGCCAAAGAAATTGGTGCACGTGAAGTCGCTACACGTGGTGACATCGTGAAAGTATCTATCGTTGGTGTAGGTATGCGTTCACATGCAGGTGTTGCAAGCAAAATGTTTACTGCCCTTGCAGATGAAGGCATTAACATTCTCATGATTTCTACTTCTGAAATTAAAATTTCAGTCATTATTGAAGAAAACTATTTAGAGCTTGCAGTACGTACTTTACACACTGTATTTGGTCTAGATCGTGAAAGCGGTGAGTCTAGCGCACGCGCTTAATACGCCCCTGTCAGAAAATGTAATTGTCTGACAAATTTTGCGAAAAAGTACAAAAAAATAGAGCCACTATAGTTTTTTTTATAGTGGCTCTGTTATATTGAGCAATATGCTTTCATAAATTTTGGCAGCGCTGTATCTTATAAAATAAATAATGATACGTTCCGTTAAAATTTACTGGTTTTTATTTGGTTGTGACTTTTAAATTGCTTTAAAAATCAATGCAGGTTTAGCATTTTGCAAGGAGATAAACATGCTGATTCTGACCCGACGTGTCGGAGAAACATTAATGATTGGGGACCAAGTCAGCGTGACTGTGCTTGGTGTCAAAGGTAACCAAGTTCGTATTGGTGTAAATGCCCCGAAAGAAGTATCGGTTCATCGTGAAGAAATCTATCAACGTATTCAACACGAGCGTGCCATGCATGAGCATTTGCAACATTTAGATCAAGATTATCAACCTTCATTTGAAGAAGATAACTACTCGCAAAATGACTTTAATCGTTAAACGATTAAGGTAATTGAATATAAAGCGGCTCATTTGCCGCTTTAAATTTTTCTGCTGAATGCTTTTTAAAAACTCGCATCATTTCAGAGTTGCTCGCTGATTCGAAGCATGTAAAGACTATTTTACAGGCAACTCAGCACAAGTTTTGCATGAAAATTACTGTGAGTTTTCCATTAATTCTAAAGCTTTACGCACAGGTGCAAAACTACGTCGATGTGCCGCAATCACGCCATGCTGTGCAATGGCTTCAAAATGTGCTTTGGTTGGATAACCTTTATGTTTGGCAAAACCAAATTGTGGAAATGCTTGATCAAGCAATACCATTTCACGGTCACGCGCCACTTTAGCTAAAATACTGGCTGCCGAAATCTCTGCATGTAATGCATCTCCCCCAACAACGGCATCACAAGACATCGCTAAACCCTGCGGAATTTTATTGCCATCGACTAAGACATGCTCAGGTTGAATAGATAAGGCTTCCACCGCACGACGCATCGCCAATAACGATGCTTGCAAAATATTCAGTTCATCAATTTCGGCTGCAGATGCTTCTGCAATTGCCCAAGCCAAAGCCTTTTCCTGAATTTCAACAAATAACTTTTCACGCTTTTTTTCTGTCAGTTTTTTAGAATCATTTAAACCTTCAATCGGGTTATTCGGATCTAAAATAACTGCCGCAGCGACAACAGAACCCACTAAAGGCCCACGCCCTGCTTCATCTACACCTGCAATTTTCATCATCTTTTTCCAGAAAAAATAGGCTGAAATCTTCAGCCTATCTTACGATGCGAGTCACAACGCACCATTTTTAATTTTACAGAATCGGTAAAACTTATCTTACTGCTTCTGCCACACATGCATTAATGGTTCGAGATACTGCATTGCTCACAATGGTTGCACGTGCAGCAGGGTCAATTGCTGCAGTGGCTAAATCTACTGCAGTCACATTTTGTGGTGCTTTTTCACTAACACAACCACAAATTTCCGCTTGAACATTTTGCTTTTGCGTTGGTGTCATAACACGTGTCGCAGTGTGCCATGCAGGAATGTTGTTTAATTCAGTCACACACTTGGCATTAATTGCAATTTTAATCGCCGCCATACCCAATTGTTGAGTTGCTGTCGGTGCAGTTGTCGTTCCTGTAGTAGTACCTGTAGTGGTGGTACATGCAGATAAAACCAAAGCGATAGGTGCCAATACAGCGAGTAGTTTTTTCATGGATATTTCCTGTATTTAATATTCAAGTCATTTGAGTGAAACAATGCCGCTATTGTGCCTAAACTTGTTTGACGAAGGAATAGCTTTTTGCAATTTCTACATTCATGTGCTTAGGCTTAAGGCTAGGGGCTGTTGACAATTTTTCTATGTTTGCGACAACGCATATTTTTTAGCTGATATAAGGCATGAGGTAGGAAATTTAGTCATTCTAAATGACTGACTCATAACGCAATAGCAGCAAAAAATATGCTTGTCCTGAAAGGCTGTGGCTAAAACTTTCTCAGATTGCGTTATGAAACTTGGCAATAGTCTCGCTATTCCCTGCGTTTCATGCCTGATCTGCTCAGTTTTAGCCTACAGCGCAAACTATTTATGAAATATCAACAGCCCCCTCAAGAACGCTATTTTTTTTGCAGCGTTGCAGATTTTCAACACTCCGTTGCAGGTGGATACTTTTTTCGCTACATGCTGTTGTTTAGCATGCAAGCACACTATTCGCCTGAAACATAACATGAACAGTTCTCATTCATATTACACCCGTACCGCACAAGTTTTACATTGGCTCATGGCGATTATTTTTATTGGTGATTCGCTTATTTTGGCGTTACACCCACCCTGCGCCACAACTGCCTGACAGCATGTCACCGTTGATGAAAACACTAGCGCATTTAGGACATCTAGGTCTGTATTTTATGCTGATTGCGATTCCAATCACGGACTGTTTGTTTAGCTGGAGCGTGGGTAAACCTGTGCCTGTGTTGTATTTATTTGAAATTCCAGCCTTGGTGGATAAGAACCCCGAACTATTAGCAATTGTTAAACCTGTGCATACTTATTTGTCATGGTTTGCAGGGGCAATGGTGGTTGGGCATATGCTTGCAGCACTTAAACATCACTTTATAGATAAAGACGATGTATTGCGTAGTATGACGCAACAAGGTAAATAATTTTTAAAGCTTGAGTTTAAAGCGATTCAAATCGTTCTCCCACAAAAAAGCAGCTTAAATTAAGCTGCTTTTTTGTAGTCTAAGCTAATCTAAATTCAGTTTAACTCATCCCAATGCTTGAATTTGCTCAATCCATTTTTGCTTTTCTTCAGCCGAAATAAATGAAGCTTCAAAAGAATTAACCGCCAATTGTTTTAATTCAGCATTGCTTAAATCTAAAGCTTGGCTAATAGCAACAAAGTTATCATTCATATAACCACCAAAATAAGATGGATCATCTGAATTAACTGTCACTTTAACACCCTGCTGCAATAAACGGCGGATGTTGTGCTGTGCCATATCATCCACTACGCATAGCTTTAAATTACTCAATGGACAGACCGTGAGCGGCATTTTCTCTGCAATTAGACGTTGCATTAATACAGGATCTTCTTCAGAACGCACACCATGATCAATACGGTTTACTTTCAGTAAATCTAATGCTTCCCAAACATATTCGGCTGGCCCTTCTTCGCCTGCATGTGCCACGACTAAAAAGCCTGCTTCACGTGCTTTGGCAAAGACACGTTCAAACTTTGAAGGTGGATGTCCAACTTCGCTTGAGTCCAAACCCACTGCGATAATTTGATCTTTATAAGGCAAAGCCTGTTCAAGTGTGGCAAATGCTGCATCTTCGCTTAAATGACGCAAGAAACACATAATTAAATTTGAACTGATGCCTAATTTTGTTTGCGCATCATCACAAGCACGTTGTAAGCCATTAATCACGGTTGCAAATGCCACACCACGCTCGGTATGGGTTTGCGGATCAAAAAACATTTCGGTATGTACCACACGGTCTTCAACACATTTTTCAAAATATGCCCAAGCCAAATCGTAAAAATCTTGCTCATGCACCAACACTTGTGCGCCTGCATAATAAATATCTAAAAAAGACTGCAAGTTATGAAAGTTATATGCTTGTTTGACTTCTTCTACGGACTGATAAGGGATGTCTATTTGGTTGCGCTGCGCAATGGCAAACATCAATTCAGGTTCAAAAGTACCTTCAATATGCACATGCAATTCTGCTTTAGGTAATGCACAGATTAGCTCAAGTTGATTCATGTTCTGTCCTTTTTGCTATTTTATGGGAGAATATTAAAAAATTGATCAAAATAAAAAGGGTGCAAACTGAGTTTACACCCCTTTTCAGTTTAAGAATATTAACCGCCAAACATGGCAAATTTTAATGCCCAAAGTGCAGCAATAATCCACACCATATAAGGTACAGACTTGGCTTTGCCAGTGAGTAGTTTAATCAGCGCATAGCTAATAAAGCCCATAGCGATGCCATCGGCAATAGAATAAGTAAATGGCATGAACACGACTGTTAAGAATGCAGGCACGGCTTCGGTGATGTCATCCCAATCAATATGCACAATGCCTTGAATCATCAACACACCCACAAATAACAAGGCAGGTGCAGTCGCAAAACCTGGTACCGATTGCGCAAGTGGTGCCAAGAACAAACAGGCAATAAACAACAAGCCAACAATCACTGCGGTTAAGCCTGTACGACCACCCGCTGCAACACCTGCAGATGATTCAATATACGGCGTTGTTGAAGATGTACCCAATGCCGCACCTGCAACAATTGCAGAAGAATCGGCAAAAAGTGCTTTTTTCAAACGGGGTAATTTACCATCTTGCAACAAGCCTGCACGGTGTGAAACACCCACTAAAGTACCTGTAGAGTCGAATAAATCGACTAAGAAAAATACGAAAATTACGCCAATTAAACTTGCTGTAAATAGACCTTCAAAGTCCATTTGCATAAAAGTAGGTGCAATAGATGGAATTTCACCAACCACACCTTTAAATTCGCTTAAACCTAAAGCTGTTGAAATAGCAGTCAGCACCAAAATACTGATGATAATTGCACCACGTACTTTAAAGTGATGCATTACTACAACCATTAAAAAGCCAAGTAGCGCTAACAGTACTGATGGTTGTTTTAAGTCACCCAAGCCCACCAAAGTCGCAGGATTATCAACAATAACACCTGCATTTTTTAGGGCGATTAAAGCTAGGAATAAACCAATACCACCGCCAATGGCTAGTTTTAATGACATGGGAATGGCATTAACAATGGCTTCACGGATTTTAAACATGCTAATGGCAATGAAAATAATCCCTGATACAAAAACTGCAGCCAAAGCCGTTTGCCAAGGCACACCCATGCCTAAACAAACCGAGTAAGTGAAATAGGCGTTTAGCCCCATGCCTGGTGCGAGTGCGATTGGGTAATTGGCAACAATTCCCATCACCAAGCAGCCAATAGCTGCGGCTAAACAGGTGGCGACAAAGACAGCTCCATGATCCATTCCTGTTTCAGATAAAATCATCGGATTGACAATAATGATGTAACACATGGTTAAGAATGTGGTTACACCCGCCAAAATCTCGGTACGGAATGTGGTCTTGTTTTCGCTTAATTTGAATAAGCGCTCAAGCATTCCCGCTGAGGATGGATTAGGAGTCGTCATGACCTAGCCCCTGTAAATAAACTGAATTTGCAGCATGACGCAATTTTAAGTCAGCACTTAAAAGCCTGTGTCAGTTGCGGCAATGGATTTGCCCAATGAGCATGTAAAATTACATGAAAAAGATAAACTTAATTCACAATCAAGCATTTGATTTTATCAAAATCAAAAATTCGGAATGCTAAATAAAAAAGCCGCATAAATTTTATGCAGCTTTGTTCATCTTTTTTTTACTTCAGTCACTCTCAAAAGTAATGCCTTTGAGTTGTGATGAAGCAGTTTCAATTGGCAAATTATACCATAGGGATTTTTTAAAAATTCTAGTTTTTTGAATTAAAGATAAAATTTTACGATAAAGTGAAGCACACAAAAGTGTGATGAATAAAGCAATTACCACACATTATGTTAGAAATTTCTACGCTTATTCTGTGACTTGCAAAATCTGTGGTGTAGCCGCTTCTGTTTTTTCTAGCGATAAATTTGCAGATTCAGTCAAAACTCGGTTCAGTTCTGCCTGCTTTCGCGTTTCCTCTTCCAAGTAAACGAGATAACCTAATAAAACGACCAACACCACCAAAACTGGCACAAGAATGTGTTTCATGTCATTTACTTTTATTGAACAATTTTCATACATATTAGCAAAAATTATGCGCAGTGTAACTCTTAATACGCCCCAGTCAAAATTTGTGCTTCAGCGATCAAACTCAATCTATTACATTAAGCCATTGTATGAATGGTATTTTTAAAACGTTTCCAAGATACATAGAAAAATGTTGTTGCAATTGCGATTAACCATAGAAAGGAAGGCCAGACCACATCCAATCCTGCATTTCGGTATAAAATTGCTTGCGCCAATGTTACAAAATGCATTGTCGTTGCAATCAACATGATATTTTGAATAATTTCTGGCATGCTTTCTCGTGGTGTACTTGCCCCAGACAACATTTGCAAGGGAATCAGAATAAGCATCATCAGCAAACCGAATTGCGGCATCGATTTAGACACGGTTGCCATATATATACCCATTGAGGTTGTTGCAAATAAGGTCAGCAAGGCTCCAAAGAAAAATAACAGCAAACTTCCTTCTATGGGTACCTGTAATGCCCCCTGCACCACTACTTTTAAGCCTAAAAAAGCTGCTAAAAGCACCACAAGGCTCATCGATAAAACCTTTGCCAGCATAATTTCAAAAACCGTGACTAGCATAACCGTTAAATGCTTAATGGTGCCATGTTCTCGCTCACGAATCAGTGCACAAATGAAATGTGGAAAGAGGCTTCAAAGCTCTAGTGCAAAATAAAAACCAATTAGTGCAAAATAAGCCGAAAACTTACATGTGTACACCACTGTGTACATATTTTTAAACTATAAGCGAATTTATGTATCTTTAAGAAAAGCAATAAAAAAGCCCTAAATCGTTATAATTCAGAGCTTTATTACTTATATGAAGTTATGTAACAACATATAATTTTAATGTATTGGTAGGCATATCCAGACTCGAACTGGAGACCTCTACGATGTCAACGTAGCGCTCTAACCAACTGAGCTATACGCCTAAAGTGCTTCGCATCATATTCAGTTTTGATTTTTAAGACAAGTCCTTTCTGTGTTTTTTCAACACATCCGAGCAAGTTTTAAGCAAATCAAAAAACACCTGCTCTGAAACACGGTCATGTTCAGGCGCATAAGAATATTGTTGATAGCACACGCCTAAACGCTTAAATGCCTCTTGTTCATTTGCATCTACCTGCGCTGCTAAACGCTGCATCCACACACTCACTGTTTCTGCATCCTGTTTTTGCAACTGAGCGGGCAATCTTTTAGAAAATTTGTCTAAGGTACGATTTATGCGAGAACCTTGCTGACGTTTTTTCCAAAAAATCCAGCCAAAATACCCTGCTAAGATCATGAGAATACTTGAAACCAACACCGCTGCCAAAGCATAGTTTGAGTGCAGCCCTAAGCGTCCAAACCAGTGACGCTGTGACTCGGCATCATAACCCACGACCTTGCTTTGCCATTGATAACTTGCATAATCACTCCACACCCGTAAAGAACGAATAAAATTAGAATGTTGGTATTGCCACATTTGTGTGTCAGCACCCAAAACGGCCCGATCATCTGCCATTAGGTTTTGCATACCATCATCTATACGTTGAGGTGCAATGATGGCTGTCGGGTCTATGCGTACCCATTGTTGATTGAGCAACACTTCTGTCCAAGCATGTGCATCTTGCTGTCGTACTTCCCAGCTTTGTCCATCGGGTGCAAGTTCCCCACCCTGATAGCCCACGACTACACGCGCTGGAATCCCGACATAACGCATCAATAAGGCAAAACTTGAGGCATAATGTTCACAAAAACCTTGCTTACTCTGAAACAAGAATTCATCGACTCGGTTTTGTCCGAGCATTCCAGGTTTTAAGGTATAACTAAAGCCATTATTGCGATACCACTGCAATACATTCTGCACGTAGCGTTCAGGTTGTTGCTGACTTTGAGCAAACATCTGCAGGGCAAATTGCTGAGCTTTTGGGTCAGATTGCGTCTGTACCTGAACATTTAAACGCTGGCTAAAGCGTCGATAACGCTCGTTCTGTGCATCATCCCCTTGAATACGTGCGGATTCCCCAACCCACTGCAAAGCAATCGGTTGAATCCGACCATTTTGACGCTGTGGCACCATACTCCAATCACGGCGTAATACATAACCGTGTTGATTCGGTACAGATTTTTCCAGCGCCATAATCCACTGTGCACGTGGGTCTGCTGCAATATATTGATACTGAAAATCGACTTGCTCTGGCTGTAATTGTGCTGCCTGAACGGGTTGTTGATTGCTAAAATTGCTTGTCCATGTGCGACCATCATATTGATCCAGTACCATCGCCCGCCAATATAGTTTTGAACGTGGCGGCAGTTGCTGCATATTCCCCACAATACGAAATGCCAAAGCAGAAGATTGTGATAATTCGGCAATATCGCCTGGTGACATCGTGTCACTAATACCTGTCACGCCTTTGGCATCAGGAATAGGTACATGCCACAATGGCGGTAAACGTGGAAAGAATAAAAACAATAATAAAAAGAATGGCAAAGCGTATGCGATAAACTTGGCGACATTTTTAAGGTCATGCTTTGCATCTTGGCTGCTCGAATGACGCGACGCATAATCTGAAAATGCACTTTTTTGAATCCGATATAACCCAATTAAACAACTGATTAAACATAGAATGACCAACACGGTCATCCACATGCTTTGGCTGTATAAAAATGAACTGGCGCTCACAAAAAGCGCAAAATTAAATAAAATAATCAGGTCGCGCTGAGTATGACTTTCTAAAGCTTTGGCAAACAAAAAGGTGCTTAATAAGGCAACCCCTGCCTCTACACCAATCAGGCTTTTATAACTCAAATAAATGCTGGCTAAGGCACAACAGGTCAATCCATAAGTCCAAACTTTAGAAATACGCGCTGTCTTGTTTTTATAGTGAAGATACAACAGCAACAACATGAGTCCGAAAATGACACTCAATGCCACAGGGCTAAACAGCATGTGAGCAGCCAAAATTAAGATCAGGCTAAGCAGAATAGATTGCTGAATCGAATTGTGCATGATCATCAAGCCTGTGCCAAAAGAATTTTTGCCTGTTTCAACTGCCGCTCACCTACGCCTTTTTCAAGGGTCGCATGTGGCAAAAACATCGCATAATTCAACTGTTGTTGTTCACATTGCTCGGCCAAACCCATCATCAAACTTAATTTTTCTTCGTGGGTCGGTGCAGGCATGTGTTCATAGTGAATGTCGATACTCTGTTGATCCTGATATTGTTCAAAAACTTTGACATATAAGCCTTGCCCTCGTGCCGCTTGCTTCCACGACACAGCTTGCAAAGAATCGCCCAATTGAAAATCACGCAGCTCACGAAACTCGTCTAAATCAGGTTGAAAGCTGTGTTGATGCTGTTTATTCTCTGCGCTATACATGGCGGCTTTGGGCGCAACCCACGCGGTACGTGTCAAATTCAAATAAGTCCACGCACGTACCAAGCCAAAAGGATAAACCGAATAAATGTGTAAATGAGGGAAATTAAACTGCCCACGTTGCTCCGCAAAAAATGTCAATACATACTGCTGCTGGGTGTCTTGAATAAGAACCTTTTCTAATTGATGATTGGCTTTAATCCATAAATAGCGTGCCTGCGCGACCTCTTGTTTGAAATGCAATTGTAATTGCAATACTTCGCCCACTTGCCCAACTTCAGTAGTCACAATTTCTATCTCTAATTCATGCAACTGCTTAAAGGTCAAATAAAAGCTGATACATAAAATGGCACTGATCAAAAAGCAAAAGCCTAAAATCAGGTTATTGCCATAATTCACGCCTGCAATAAACGTGATCAAAATCAGCACTAAATACAGATAGCCCTGTTGGTAAATAAAAACCAAAATATCTTTTTGTTTTAAGGCCTTGTGTCGATCAAATTTAAAACGTGTCTTGATCCAGTTTTGCCATGCCTGCTTAAACATGCGTGTACTAACTCACTTTAACCTGTTGCATCACATACAAAGTTTCTGCCTCACTCAATCCAATACGATGTGCAGCAACTGCCACAAATACCGCTTGAATATCATCGGCAGTGACAAAACTACGTTGCTCAATTAGAGCATGTGCTTGTGCTGCTTTTTTCAATGCCAAAACACCACGGGTAGATAATCCGTGACGCGCTTTACGGGTTTCTGTGGCTAAGTCGAGTAAGTAATCTAGCGCGGTATCTGACACATAAATTTCCGTGACCAATTGCTGTAAATTTAAAATTTCTGTTTCAGTAAAAATATGGGCCAAACTGGCAATCAGCGCATGTCTGGAGTTTTGTTGCAGCAACATTTTTTCAGCAAAACGCGATGGATAACCCAAAGACAGACGCATTAAAAAACGATCAAGCTGTGATTCTGGCAGCGCATAAGTACCACTTTGAAACAGTGGATTTTGTGTGGCAATCACCCAAAAAGGTTGCGGCAAGCTATAACGCACACCATCCACCGTAACCGCGCCTTCTTCCATCGCTTCCAACAAGGCACTTTGGGTTTTAGGCGAACAACGGTTAATTTCATCTGCCAATAAAATTTGGGTAAAAATAGGGCCTTGCTTAAACTCAAATTGATGTTCTTTTTGATTAAACATATTCACGCCAATCACATCACTGGCCAGCATGTCATTGGTAAACTGAATACGCTGAAATTGCAGACCCGCCAAGTGCGATAAGGCACTCGATAAAGTCGTTTTACCTAATCCGGGTAAATCTTCAAAAAGCACATGCCCGCCCGCCAACAAACAACTTAACGCCAATTTGGTCTGCTGTTCTTTATCTAAAATAATGGTATTAATTTCAGTCAAAAAAGCCTGAATTTTTCCAGCATAAGATTCAATCTGTGCATTGAGCTGTTGCTGCGCTTGCGTCAGTTGTTGTTTTTGAACTTTTTCTGTACCCCAAATCACAGTAAATCCCCTTATCCCCAATAAAAAACGGCGCATGTTTAAACATACACCGTTTTGCTAAATTTCCAAAGAAATCCTCGAGATATTCTAAACTGCCTAAAAAAGTAAGTTTTAAACAGCTCGTATCTCTATACGTTTCCATCGTGATACGGGATTAACACGGACACTTTTTCAAACCACCTTTTGCCGATGGATAACGCGCATCGACACAGTAGCGATAAAAAGTCTTCGGATCCATGGCTTCTAAATCTGGATGATGCTTACGCATGTGTTCCAAATAATTCTGATAATCGGGTACACCGACCATTAAACGAAAACTTTGTTGCAAACGCTGCCATAAAGTAGCGATACGCGACCAGTTTTTCGGATTCAGAATCAAATCCTTTTGCGACATGATGGTCATTTTAATGATGTTGTAAATCACCGTTTTACTCTGTTGGGCAAATTTAAGCTTAATCATGTGCTCACTCCTAATGACCACTATTCGGCTGAATCGTTTCAGGATCACGATAAATCGCTTCAGCTTCATGTACAGTTGGTGTTGGACTTGCCAAGGCACGACGAATCACCCCAATGGCAGCGAACAACATCACAAATGCCACAATCATAAAGAAACCACATAACACGGCATTAATTTGATTGGACATGACAATGGTTTGCATTTCAGTCACTGTTTTTGCAGGTGCTAAAATTTCATTGCGTTGAATTGCAGCATTGAAACGATCTGCTTGCGCCAAGAAACCAATTTTGGGATTGTCGTGGAAAATCTTTTGCCAACCTGCAGTCATTGAAGTAATGAACAAGAAAACTGTAGGGATAATCGTCACCCAAACATATTTTTCTTTTTTCATTTTAAACAGAATCACTGTACCTAAAATGAGCGCCATCGCTGCCAAAATTTGGTTACCAATACCAAATAGAGGCCATAAGCTATTAATACCGCCTAAAGGATCGACCACGCCTTGATAGACGAAGAAGCCCCAACCAGCCACCGCAACTGCTGTGCCAAGCAAGTTACCAAAGAAGTTATGTGAGTTTTTCACTGCAGGAATAACAATACCTACAGTATCTTGCACCATAAAACGGCAAGCACGTGTGCCTGCATCTACTGCAGTTAAAATAAATAAGGCTTCAAATAAAATGGCAAAGTGATACCAGAATGCCATCATTGAGCGGTTATTAAAAATCTCGGTGATGATATGTGCCATACCAATTGCAAACGTTGGCGCACCACCCGTACGTGACAGAATCGAGCTTTCACCGACTTCTTTTGCCAAAATGGTTAAAGCCTCAGGAGTCACTACAAAGCCTAAATTTCGTACCGCTTCTGCTGCACTTTCCACCGTTGTACCTAAAACTGCAGTGGGTGCATTAATGGCAAAGTACACGCCTGGGTCTAGCACCGTGGCACAAATCATTGCCATGATTGCCACGAAAGACTCCATCAACATGCCGCCATAACCAATCATCCGAATGTCTTTTTCGTTATTGACTAGTTTTGGCGTCGTACCTGAAGACACTAAGGCGTGGAAACCTGAAATCGCACCGCAGGCAATGGTAATAAATAAGAATGGGAACAATGAACCCGCAAATACTGGCCCTGTACCATCAATAAAATGGGTCACCGCAGGCATCTTCATTTCAGGCATTGCAAACACAATCCCGACAGCCAAACCCGCTATAACACCAATTTTTAAGAACGTCGATAAATAATCACGTGGCGCCAATAACAACCACACTGGCAAAACTGAAGCAATAAAACCGTAGGCAATTAAACACCACGTTAATTCTGTGCCACTTAAAGTAAATAAAGGCCCCCAGAATGGATGCTGTGCAACATTTTCACCATAAATAATACCCATCATCATCAGGACAAAACCAATAATGGAAACCTCAGCAATTTTCCCCGGGCGAATAAAACGCATATAAATGCCCATGAAAATCGCAATTGGGATGGTGGCTGCAATACTAAATACGCCCCACGGACTATTGGTTAAAGCTTTCACGACAACCAAAGCGAGTACGGCAAGAATAATCACCATCACGCCCAGCGCACCCAGCATGACAATCACACCAGCAAATGAACCCAACTCTTGTTTTGCCATTTCTCCCAAAGAACGCCCATCACGACGTGTAGAAATAAACAAAACCAAAAAGTCTTGGACTGCACCTGCCAACACCACCCCGACTAAAAGCCAGATCGTGCCGGGTAAATAACCCATTTGTGCTGCAAGAATAGGCCCAACTAAAGGGCCTGCACCTGCAATCGCGGCAAAGTGGTGACCAAATAACACACTTTTATTGGTGGGCACATAATCTAAACCGTCAGCCAAACGATGTGCGGGCGTTAAGCGTCGCTCATTTAACTCAAATACTTTGGTGGCAATAAATAAACTGTAGAAGCGGTATGCAATGCTATAGACACAGACCGCAGCTAAAACTAACCAGACTGCATTGACGTGTTCGCCTCTACTGACTGCCAATATCCCAAAAGATACTGCACCCAATATAGCGACCAAAAGCCATATAATTTTTGAAGTCAGACCAGACTTCGGTTGAACTGTTTCCATGTCAATCTCTCTTCTTGTTACATTTTTTAAGTGTTACTTTTATTGTCGAGATTTAGGGGCTGTAGACACTTCGTCTATGTTTGCGACTACGCATATTTTTTAACTGATATAAGGCATGAGGCAGGAAATTTAGTCATTCTAAATGACTGACTCATAACGAAATAGCAGCAAAAAAATATGCTTGTCCTTCGCTGCGCCTTGCACTGCAAACAAAGCAGTGCTTGTTTTTGCTAAGGCTGTGGCTAAAACTTTCTCAGATTGCGTTATGAAACTTGGCAATAGTCTCGCTATTCCCTGCGTTTCATGCCTGATCTGCTCAGTTTTAGCCTACAGCGCAAGCCATTTATGAAATGTCTACAGACCCTTGCTTTAATTCCTAAATCCTTGGTTGATCCTGCTCCTTTTATTTTGATGTCTGCTGCCCTTACATCCATAGTGTGCGCTACCGTACACTTAAATGGAGCACCAACAGTTTCCTATACTTTTCACCTATTCTTTTACCACATAATCAAATCAACAAAAAAGGGGGATGACGCGAATCATCCCCCTCTTTTACTTATGATTTATCAATAAATCATTATGCGCGTTCTAGGTATTCACCTGTACGTGTATCTACACGAACGCTTTCTTCTTGCTGTACGAATAAAGGAACACGTACCACTGCACCTGTTTCTAATTTCGCTGGTTTACCGCCACCACCAGAAGTATCGCCACGTACACCCGGATCAGTTTCGACAATTTTTAATACCACGAAGTTTGGTGCGTTTACAGTTAAAGGCACACCGTTAAACAACATAATGGTACATTTTTCGTTTGAATCATCTTTTAACCATTTTGCAGCATCGCCCATTGCGGTTTTGTCAGCAGCAATTTGCTCAAAAGATACAGGATCCATGAAGTTCCACATTTCGCCATCGTTGTAGAGGTATTCCATTTCTACTTCTACAATGTCAGCTGCTTCTAGTGAATCACCAGACTTAAATGTTTTTTCTAAAACTTTACCAGAACGAAGGTTACGAAGTTTTACGCGGTTAAACGCTTGACCTTTACCTGGCTTTACATATTCATTTTCCATGATTGAACATGGGTTACCATCAAGCATAACCTTAAGGCCTGACTTGAAATCATTCGTAGAATAATAGGCCATGACTGGCACACTCCAAACTGACTAACTTAACTATTTATGTTACAAAGCAAATGACCAACGCAGCTTTGCGATGCTCGCCATCTTGCAACATCTTTTTTCATCGGACGTATTGTAAATGAGCAAGCCATAACGAAGCAATGAAAATCCACTACCGATCACCTCAAGATATCAGTAAAATCAGCTGTTTTGTAATGATTCTGATTCAAAGCGATTAATCATTCGCGGCATTCACGCTCAATGAACAAAGAATTCATCTACGCTAAATAGATGTGTACTTGGTTCCTTTCACCTCATATTTAAATCTTTTCTGGCATGATCAACTACCTGTACCAAGAACAAAACTGGCAATCTCAACTCAGTGACTTGATCACCGACCCACGCGAATTGTTAAATATTTTAGAGCTGTCTGAACAGCAGTTGCTGTCAGGTGCTTTACTGGCATCCAATCAGTTTAAATTGCGTATCCCGCGTGCATTTGTGGCCAAAATGCAAAAAGGCAATCCACTCGATCCTTTACTGTTACAGGTTCTGCCGCATCATTTAGAACTGGAAGATCATCCTGGATTTGTGACCGACCCTTTGGGTGAGGAACAAGCCAATCAACAACCTGGAGTCTTACACAAATATAAATCACGCTTTTTGCTGACCTTGACTGGTGCTTGCGCAGTACATTGTCGTTATTGTTTCCGCAGGCACTTTCCTTATCAGGAAAATCTGCCAAAAACTGAAGACTGGGACAATATCCGTAATTACATTGAAAGTCAGCCCGATATTAATGAAGTGATTTTAAGTGGTGGCGACCCGCTCACTTTGTCAAATCGTAAATTAAATATCTGGATTGAGCGATTGGCGTCTATTCCGCAAATAAAATTTTTGAGAATTCATTCACGAGTTCCGATTGTTATTCCCAACCGTGTCGATGAATCGCTGATTTCCTTACTAAAAAATAGTAGGCTGCGTATTATTCTAGTGGTACACTCGAACCACGCATCAGAATTAGATGACTTTACCTGTTCGCAACTTGCCAAGTTAGTCGAACAAAACATCACCGTTCTGAATCAAGCAGTCTTATTAAATGGGGTCAATAATTCTGCTCAGGTCTTGGTCGATTTAAGCTATCGTCTTTTTGATGCAGGGGTGATGCCTTACTATTTACACGTGTTAGATAAAGTAAAAGGAGCGCATCATTTTGATTTAATGCCGCAAGACATTGATCACATCTATAAAGAGCTTTTAGCGAACTTACCCGGCTATTTAGTTCCTAAACTCGTTAGGGAAATTGCGGGCGAAAAAAACAAGACACCGCTTTTTGGGGTTTCAACTTATTGAGTTAAATAACAATCATGAATATGAATACTTCAGATCTTTTTCTAGTTCCCAGCGAACTAAAGCTGGAGCAATTGAGTTTTTGTCAAAATACGGTTAAAAGCATTCAGGCATGGGCAGCGGATTTATCCATTTTACAATTGGGTGATTCTTCCCAAGCTCTATTTAATGCACTTTTAGAAATTTCAGAACTGAAATGTCAGGAAACATTACGTTTTGACTTAATTCAAGCTATTCATCCGACACTTGAAAATGTGCTTACCAGTCTGGAAAAGCATTTTTTCAACCAGGCTTTGATTAGTAATGACCGCAACGATCATATTATTGAACTCGCGCTGTTATTACGCAGTCATTTCGCCAAAGTCTATATTAATATTTCCCGACGTAGCCACCAACAACTCACCCAACAAAAATTTTCTTTATTTGCCTTTAATTTAAAAAAGAACTTACAAACTGCACGAGTTCTATCTAGCTATTATGCTTTACAACAATTAGCTCTACTGCGCTATCAACAACACATGCTTTATAGCCACGCCTTGCCAAATCAGTGGTTAATTGCACACCAACTTTTAGATACAGCCATTCAACAACATTATTATTTAAATAATATTAATCAGTTACAAGGCACACAACATCAACTGATTAATATTGCTCAAGCCTATGCACAGCTGATTTTATTGGAAATTTTCAATACCCATCAAATTCGACCTGCAGAAATTCAAGGCTTATATCTCTGTAGCTTTGATTGGGCAAAACTGATTCAAGTTTTACCCAAAGAAACGACGCTTTCACGTTATGTGGTCGATGCAAGCAAAGATCATCCACCTATTTACAATACGCACCAAAGCCAAGGTTTTCATGCCAATATTTTTATTGCAACTCAACCCCTACTCGATCATTTAAATGAAGTTCAAGGTCGTAAAGGTGAACATTTATCACGCAATGAAAAGCTATTCTTAACCCCTGCTTTGCATTTCCATTTGCACAATATTTTGACCAATACAGCAGAACGTGTGCATGAGCGTTATGAATATTCGGCACGGATTAAAATTTGCTTTGGTTTGACTGTGGCACATTTTTATCTGTCTAATGGTAAAAACTTCAATGAAACGCTGGCTTTGGGCGATAACTACCAATTCCAGAATGAAAGCCAGTTTATCAATGCCATGCATACCAACTCTACGGTAGATATTAGCGCTGTTAAAACCTTAGACCGTGAAGCCAAACAAATTTACAATGCCGATGTTTTAGATATTAGTGTCAATGGCTATCGTATTAAATGGACGGGTGAAACACCGAAAAACCTTAAAACAGGTGAATTTATTCTGGTTCAGGAAAATAGCCAAAGTCCGTGGCGTGGTGGTGTTATTCGCTGGATTAAACAATCTGCTGAAAAAAGCTTAGAACTTGGCTTGGAAATTTTAACCCAAGATATTTACCCTTGTGCTGTTTTTGTTAAAACAGATCGGCATACAGGACATTATCATCCAGCATTATTGGTACAAAGTACGCAGGTCAATGAAGTCAATACCTCATTGATTTTGCCAAGTCTGCAATTATTACGTGACAAACAAACCGTACAGCTACGTTTAGGTGAAGAAGAACTAAAAGTGTTCTTAATTAAGCCGTTATTGATTACCCAAAGCTTTATGCGCTTTGATTTTGAGTTGTTGAATGACCAACAACAGTCTTTACTTGATGGTTTTATTCAGAAACAAGTGAATGAAGTTAAAAATCACGATTTATGGGAAGCATTAAAGTGAGAAATCCATTATTGTCTAAAAAGCTCAAACGTACCGAAACACGTTTACTCATAATCGATGACAACCAAATACGTTTTAATCAAATTTGTGAACAACTCACTGCAAATGAGCACCGTGTTCAGGCTTATCTATTAGATGACATTAAAAACTTTGAAAAACAATTACATTTAACTTGGGATTTGGTGATCTTTGGTCGTGCTTATGACCTAAAAGTCGATCAGGCACTCACTTTAATTCGTGCATCACAGCAACCAAATTTACCGCTACTTTTGCTCAAACCAGACGATTACGATGCCACGCAATACACCAGTTATGTGCGCAAAGGCATCTATGACATTATCAATTTAGATTACCCCGAACGCTTCTATTTTGGCTTAATTCGCGCACTGTCTTTTAGTCGCTTACAGCAGTCACAAGAACAACTTATGACTGAACTGGAAAATGCGCAATCACAAGCTCAGGCGTTGGTCGAAGACAGTAGCAAAGCAGTAGCCATTATTCAGGAAGGAATTCATGCACAAGCCAATGCTGAATATTTACAGCTATTTGGTTTAAAAAGTGAAGATGACCTTATTGGCTTGCCATTATTGGATTTATTGCAACCGCAAGATATTACAGATTTTAAATTCCGCTTTAAGAAAGTCAGTCAAGGACAATTTGAACACGGCCGTTTTGATATTCATAGCCAAAACCCGCTATTAGCAAAACAAAACCCGCTCAAAATTGAATTTGTTGGAGCAGCTGACGACGCCATACAAATCACCATAGATATTGAAAATACGGCGCAAAATACTGTCCCTGCTCAAACGACAGCAGACAAAGCAGCGACAAAACCAAGCACCTACCAATTGGTAAATCGCACTTTAGCCAAACAGCCATCTAATGCCAATGCTTTGGTGGTGTTTTCTTTGGCGAACTGCCCTGAATCAATTTTCCAAGCCGACTGGCAAACCACAAAAAATTACTTTACCAACATTCAAAATTTTTTAAAAGAACAGACCAATGTACCATTATTTAATGTGAGTAATGGTTTAGTGGTTGGTTTGTTCCAAGCAGAATCGCCTGCAATTTTAGAATCGAAACTGATTGGCTTAAATTCACTCACGAAACCGCAATTACTTACGGTAGATCAACATACTTACCCACTTAATTTGCGTATTGGTTATGTGCCATTCACTCCAGACATTCAAAATGAAAGCAGTTTTGAGCAACTGATTAGCCAAGGTTTTGCCAACGCATTACCACAACAGCAAGAACAACATAACTCAGGTTTAACCTTAGACTTGTCCTTTGGTGAATCTAACTTAAATGTAATTGAATCTGCTGCAGCTGTACCACAATCGTATAGTGAATCTGCGATTATTGCAGCGATACGTCAAAGTCTTGATCGTGGTGAAATTCATCTGAAGTATCAACAACTTTATGATAAGCAAGACACCAATTTATATACCTATGAAGTAACTAGTGGCTTTATTTTCAATAGTGAATGGAAATCACTGACAGGCTTAATAGATTTGGCTGAAGACCCAGAATTATCCATTAAACTGGATCGTTGGATTTTGGTCGAAGCTTGTAAACAATTGCACAACTTCATCACCCAATATCCTGAAGCGAAGCTGATTATCAATTTAAACAAATTTGTTTTATTACAAGACCGCAGCTTCCCTGAGTTTGTGTCTAAACTGATAACGATTATTGGTAGCCGCCTCAGCCATCCATTAATTTTGCAATTCTCTGAAGAAGACATCAGCCAAAACTTAGGTGATGCGCAGAAACAAATCAGTTTATTACGTCAGCACGGCGCTGAAATTTCTCTGCGTGATTTTGGTCATTCGATTTATAGTGAATCTATCTTGAAACAAGTCGATATTCACTACTTGACCTTGCACAGTGCACTGACTGAAAAACTGGCTGCTGATGACTCGACGCAAGAATTACAGGAACAATTGAGCATTTATAGTGAAATTAAACCTGTAGAAGTGTTATTGCGTGACTTAAATGATATGAACCTGTTTGCGAATGCGTGGAATGTCGATGCGCGCTTTATTCAGGGTGATTATTTCCAGAAAAAACTCGATCATTTAATTGATGTGCAAGACCAATAAGGTCTTGTGCATTAGGGTCTATTTGTAGACCCTAAAATTTAAGGCACAAAAAAACGGGCAATTGCCCGTTTTTTTCGTACTGGATATTAACGTTTGATAGAACGTGACATACCAGCAAAACGTTGTTTGAACTTGTCGATACGACCGCCAGTGTCAACGTTCTTTTGCTTACCAGTGTAGAACGGGTGGCATGCAGAACATACGTCAAGATAAAGAGTTTCTTTACCAACTGCTGAACGAGTTTCGATTACGTTACCGCAAGAACAAGTTGCAACTAATTTTTCATATTTTGGGTGAATATCGGCGCGCATCGTCGATTACTCCTAAGATTTAAGAAGGCTTAAGCTGTCATCGCAATTGGTCACTCTCATTAAAAAAATGAGGACATGCTTTAAAAGCAGACCAACACCACAACAGACCATTCTTTTGGCCCACCGAGACGGATACCGTCAGAGCTAAGCACAACAAGTTGGGCAATATTATACGGAATAAAATATTTTAAAGCTAATTATTCTTAGGAATTTAATTCCTGAGGTTCAGTCGAATCGGGCTGCTTTTCGAGATAATTGGCTATCACACCGCACACCATCAACTGAATTTGATGGAAAATCATGATCGGTAAAACAATCATCCCCAACGGCTGCCCAATAAATAAAATTTGCGCCATCGGTACACCACTGGCTAAGGTTTTTTTGGAGCTACAAAAAAATGCGGCAATTTGGTCTTCACGTGCAAAACCCAACCATTGCGGCACAACCCACGCCAACCACATCACAAGGGTCAATAACACGGAACAAGCAATAATCAACAGCAATAAAGTCATACCACTAACTTGATGCCACAATCCTGCTACCACTGCCCCACTAAATGCACCATAAACCACCATCAAAATCGAACCCTGATCAAATACCTTGACCAGCTTTGGTAATTTCAACATCTGAGGAAAAACATAAGGACGTAATAACTGCCCCAAAATAAATGGCACCAATAACAATAAAGTAATTTGAATAATCGAATTTGTCGGGTCAAAACCGTGTTCAGACTGCCCTAAAATAAAGATGCCTACTAAAACTGGGGTAATAAACATCCCAATTAAATTAGAGAATGACGCACTGCAGACTGCGCTGGCAACATTGCCTTTTGCCACTGACGTAAAGGCAATTGAAGATTGCACGGTTGAAGGCAAAAAGCACATGAACAAAAAGCCCCAATACAGCTCCTGCCCGAGCATTGGCACTAGAATTGGCTTTGCCAGCAAACCTAAAATTGGGAATAACGCAAAGGTAAAAGTAAATACCAACGCATGCAATTTCCAATGCATCATGCCCTGAATGACAGCTTCACGTGATAATTTCGCCCCATGCAAAAAGAATAAGATTGCAATGGCAACTGTCGTAATCACACTAAAAACTTCGGCTGCTTGCCCTGACACAGGCACGACACTGGCGAGGATGACCATCACAAACAAAAGAATGGTAAAGCGATCCAATGCCAATAACTTCAACATAAACACATCCTGTATATTCTTTTACTGTTGCAAAAAAGCCCAGCAATTTTTACCTTTCGATAAAGGTATATTACTGAGCAATATTCAAAAAGCGAGCATTTTCAGGCGATGTTCAATATTTTCAAAATGAATACTGAACAACATTCAGTTTATTGCGCCATAAAGGTTTGGTTTTTACTGCTTCACTGATGAAGACTTAGTTATTACGTGCGTTCTGATCTTGCTGAATCAATTCAACTTTATAACCATCTGGGTCTTCAACAAAAGCAATGACAGTTACACCACCTTTCATTGGCCCTGCTTCACGTACCACATTGCCGCCGCGCGCTTTAATTTCTTCACATGCTTTGTAGGCATCGTCTACCGCAATTGCAATATGACCATAACCATTGCCCAAATCATAGCTGTCTGTATCCCAGTTATGCGTCAACTCCAAAACGGTGTGATTTTCTTCATCGCCATAGCCTACAAAAGCAAGGGTAAAACGACCTTCTTCATAATCACGCTTACGCAGCAAAGTCATGCCTAAAACTTCTGTATAAAATTTTAATGATTGCTCTAAATTACCTACACGTAACATGGTATGCAGCATGCGCATGTCATTCATCCTTTTGTTCAATCGGTTTTGCTTGTATGTGTTGATGGTCACGTAACAATTTCGCCACCCACACCACTAAAATTAAAATAGGGATTCCAATTAATGTGGTCATGAGGAAAAAGTTTGGATAACCAATATTGGTCACTATAGTACCTGAATAACCACCTAAAATCTTAGGAGTCAAGGTCATGAGTGAGCTAAAAATTGCATATTGCACAGCAGTAAATGACACACTGGTTAAACTGGATAAAAATGCGATAAAAGCCGCGCCCGCTAAACCTGAAGCCAAGTTATCGACAATAATCGCAAAATATAACCATGCTGTGCTATATGGCTTAATCACCTTGCCCTGAATTTCAACCATATTGTTTGAAGATGATTGAACGATCGGCAAAGGTTGTATATCTACATCCAAAGCATTGCCTTCATGTGTGTTTAAATCGACCTGATAGGTTTGGCTGTGTTGTTGTACTGTTTGCTGTCTATTCAATAATACGGCTTGCAGTTGTTTACTTGGTGAGTCTGCCAAAAGCTGCCCTGCAATCGCTGCCGTAAAAATTCCTTGTGCATCTAGTTTTGCATCAAAATTTTGACCATCTAGCTGCAGTACAATTTTTTGCTGTTCGGTTAAGGCAGGCCCTGCATATTGCCCACGTACGACAATACTGTTGCTGGCTTCATTTTCGCTAATACGATTATCCGAAGTCAGTGGTAAAAACTGGAGTTGTGCAGTTTCAATCTCAGTTTGGTGCAAATACGGCATCGACACTAAACGTGACGGCGTATCGCCCGTTTGGTATTGCGCACGTACCTGAATTTCATCCTGTGTTGCTAAAACCTGACTAGGCACAGCCACTTTCCAATATCCAACTTCATCGGCCTGGGTTTGATATTGTTGCTGCCCCACAGAAACTTGCACATCGCTCAGTTGCTGTCCTGACTTCACCAGACCAATAAAAATAAGATTGGTGGATGATGCCAACACCGCGCCAACAAACATTAATTTCATAATGTTCATACGCTGTGCCAGTAAACCGCCCAAGAAGCCACCCACTAAACTGAAAATGACCCCATAAACCTTAACCGCTTCGGCAATTTGTTCTTTGCTAAAGTTCAAATCCTGATAGAACACATTGGAAATTACACCTGCAATAATGTCTGAAACTCGATAAAAACCAATCAAGAGTAATAACACCAGTGCCAGTTTCATGCCGTAGCGTTTAAAGAAATCTGCAACAGGATGCACCCATGTTTCAAATGCCATCTGTTTATTGACTGCGCCCAATTTGACCAAAATTGTGCCCATGCCTACAGCAGCCGCACCCGATGCAATAAAACGTAAAGCTTCTATAGAAAATAATAAAAATGCATCTTTGAGTTGGAATTGTTGTTTTAAGGCTTCGGTAAAATTACCCGAAAAGACGTAGCACAATACAAAACTGAATACCGCAACAAAAAACACCGTAACCAGACGAAAATAGTCGCGTCGTTGATAATGCTTGCTGACCCGATTCACTTGCGGCTCACGAATCACCAAAGTCGTGATAATGCCAATCAGCATCACCGCAGCCATCGCCAAATAGGTAATTTTCCATGCACTATAAATATAGTTGCCTTTGGCTGTACCTAACGAGGCTGCCAAAAATAAAGCACCTGCCCCTGCGACAATCATCCCAATGCGATAGCCCGCGTTATAGGTCGATGCCAACACGGTTTGCATTTGAGTTTCAGCCAGTTCGATACGGTAAGCATCAATCACAATATCTTGCGTGGCTGCAGAAAAGCCCAGTAATACTGCACCCAATGCCATTTGATATAAATGCGCCTGTCCCAAAGCTGGGTCAGAAAATGCCATCACCGCAATTGCACAAACAATTAAACATTGGGCGATGAGCAGCCATGCCCGACGTCGCCCCAGTTTTTTGGTTAAATAGGGTACGGGTAATTCATCAATTAATGGTGCCCAGACAAATTTAAAGGAATAACCCAAGGCAGCCCAACTAAAGAAAGTGACCGCACTTTTGTCAATGCCTGCTTCGCCCAACCACAAAGATAGACTGGAAAAAATCAGTAAAATTGGAATACCTGCAGAGAAGCCCAAAAACAGCATGATCAGCGCACGACGGTCTAAAAATGCCGTAAATGCTGCTTTCCACCCTGTATTTTGTGCTGAAGTTTGCCCAGTCTGTTGTGTGGTCATTCGATTATTATTTTCTATCAAGTCAAATTGTTGTTATTCAATCGCGGAATAGCTTCTGTTTCAACAGTATTTATGAAATTATCCACAACAGCCTTGTCATTTTGTAGTAAAAATTACGGCTTAGCTTGAATTTTCCGCTTAAACCTGTATACCTTTAAACTTCTAACTGCAATATTTCGTTTTGGATTTCTACAGTGACCCAAAGACTTGATCAAATCACCCCATCAATGACAACCAACACAACAACAGCAGCGCAAGATGAACAACAACCGCTTCTCAGCTCTGCCTTTGAACAAAGCGAAATACAAACGACTTTAGAAAATACACGACTCAAAGCAACACAACTAACCCATATTCCAAATTACGATAACATTCCCGCTTCGACCCGACGCATTAAACCGCTGAATAATTTTTTAGGACAAGATCGGGCACGCGCTTCGGTGGAAGCAGGTATTTCCCTGCCATATTCTGGCTACAATATTTTTGCAGTGGGTACGGCGGGATTGGGCAAACGTACCATGGTCAAGCGTTTGCTGCAGCAACATGCCAAGAGCATGCCCACACCGAATGACTGGGTTTATGTCAATAATTTCAAACACCCGCGCCAACCGATTGCCTTGCAACTGCCTGCAGGTCAAGCGCCTAAATTTCAAAGTTTGTTACATCAAACTTGGCAAACTATTTTAAAGCAACTCGAACGTCGCTTTACCGCAGAAACCTATCACAACCGCATTGAAATGATTCGTCAGCAAGCGGGTGATGAACAGCAACAAGCCTTAATTGAGCTGACCAGTGAAGGTGAAGAACTCGATTTAAAACTGATTGCGCAGGAAGATGAACATTGCTTTGTACCCGTGCATCTGAAAAATGACAAAATGCAGGAAATGTCTAAGGAAGATATTAACGCCTTGGACAGCAAAACCCGTGCAGAAATTGCGTCCAATATTCGTTATATGAATAAAAAACTGGAGCGTTTGGGTTTGCATTTAGGCGATTTAGAAGATGACGCACGTGACAAAGTACAAGACCTGAACCGTGATATTGCCAAACAAGTGGTAATGCCACGCATTGATATTATTCAAAATAAATATCCTAGTGTCGAAGGTTTGACTGAATATTTACAATACTATGCCGAAGATATTATTAATAATGTCGAGTTTGTTTTAGAACAGGAAGAAGATGATTTCCGTCCTGGCACCTTTAGCCGTATTCCTGCGCGCTACCAAGCCAATATTATTGTGACGCACAAACCCAACAGCGGTGTACCTGTTATTTTTGAAGATTTTCCAACCCATTACAATTTATTGGGGCATGTAGAACAACTCACGCAAAACGGCACCATTACCACTGACTTCACCTTAATTCGTGCAGGTAGCTTACATAAAGCCAATGGCGGCTTTTTGATGCTCGAAGCAGAGCAGTTACTGGAACAGCCTTATGCATGGCAAGGACTGAAACGCGCTTTAAAATCGGGGCAATTGAAACTTTCATCTTTGGAACACATGCTAACTTTAACAGGCAGCATTTCAATTGAACCACAAGCCATTCCACTAAATATTAAAGTGATTTTACTGGCAGAGCCTGAAATTTATTATGAAATTTTAGAGCTAGAACCCGAACTTGGCAGCGTGTTTAAAATCCGTGCCGACTTTACCGATACATTACAACGTAATGACGAAAACGAGCAGGCATATATGCAGCTGATTGCCGACTATGTGCAATCTGACAAATTATTACCATTTGACCGTTCTGCTTTGGCAGCTTTACTTACTGACTCAAGTCGTCAAGCTGAAGATCAAAGCTCACTCTCCTTACATGCCCTCACCTTGGGGGATTTAATTCGTGAATCGCATCACCATGCGGCACAGGCGGGCGATAAAACGGTTTCCGAACAGCATATCAATACCGCACTGGATCATCGCAAATATCGCTTAGGCTATTTAAGAGAACTGTACTGGCAAGATTTATCACGCGGTACGCAGTTAATAGAAACTCGCGGACATCGTTTAGGGCAAATTAATGCCCTGTCGGTCATTCACTATGCCGATGTCGAGTTTGGCTTACCTTCGCGCTTAACCGCCTCAGTCTATCAAGGCGGCGGCGATATTTTAGATATTGAACGCAGTGTTGAACTTGGCGGTTCTTTACATGCCAAAGGCGTGTTGTTGATGGCCAGTTTCCTCAAAGCACATTTTGGCCGTGAGCAAATTTTACATTTTTCTGCTGCCCTTGCCTTTGAGCAAAGTTATGGTCAGGTTGATGGTGACAGTGCAACAGTGGCAGAGCTTTCTGCTTTGATTTCTGCAATCAGCCAACTACCTATTGACCAATCTTGGGCCATTACAGGCTCCATGAACCAACTTGGTCAAGTACAGCCAATTGGTGGCGTGAATGCAAAAATTGAAGGTTTCTTTGATGCCTGCAAACTGCAAGGTTTAACTGGCAAGCAAGGCGTGATTATTCCACGTCAAAATATGCAGCACCTTATGTTGCGTAAAGATGTGATTGAAGCGGTAGAACAAGGTCAGTTCCACATTCACGCCATTGATACCATTGACCAAGCCTTAGAAATTTTAATGGCGCGTCCTGTGGGTAAACTCACTAAAAAAGGACGTTACAGTAAAGGTTCAATTTACGCTGCAGTGATGGAACAACTTGAGTATTGGCAAGCCATTGAAGATGGTGCTGAAATTGAAGAAGAGCCAAAGAAAAAGAAAAAGTCCAAGAAAGAAAAGGACAAAAAAGACCCAGAGAAAAAGGACAAAGCGCAAAAAGCCAAGAAAAAACAGAAATCGGCTGAACCATCTGATGCGGCAACTTCTGATGAAGTCACTGCTGAGTCGGCTGAAACTGCTGAACTTGCAACTGAAAGTACTGCGGTAAACTAAGTGCAGTGATTCAAATCAGCTATTCAAGTGAATTCCAGATATAAAAAAAGCGCCAAGGCGCTTTTTTTATATCAACTTTTTTGTATGGATGACTTTGGTCTAGTGTGACCCAAGTCCAATACTTTAAGCTTCAGGTGCTGGGCTGTATTGCTCAACTAAAGGCTTTAACTCACCTTTCTGGAACATATCCAACATAATATCGCTACCACCAATCAACTCACCGTTAATCCACAATTGTGGGAAAGTTGGCCAGTTGGCAATTTTTGGCAAAGTGGTACGAATATCCTGATTTTCTAAAATATTCACATAAGCAAAAGGACGACCAATTTGACTGAGTGCTTCTACTGCGCGCGCAGAAAAACCGCATTGTGGAAATTGTGGTGTGCCTTTCATGTAAAGAAGAACAGCATGTTTAGCAATTTGTTCACGAATTAACGCTTCGGTATCGCGTACTTGTTCAGTCATTGGTAAATCCTCAACTCATCTGTGTGGCATTATACCCAAAACCGAGCAAAACAGTACGTCTAAAGCAATAAATCCAATTTTATTTACAATTAGGCTTTTCATCTGCAGTAGATTTTGCTTATATAAGTTTTTCCCTCCAACCTAACAGATAAGAGTTAGTCATGAATAACATTACCCTTGCTCCTGTGCAAACTGATCAACCATCACATTTGATGCCTGTATTTGGCCGTCAGCCGATCAGCTTTGTCCGCGGTCGAGGTTCTTATCTTTATACTGAAGATGGCACAGAATATTTAGATGCACTTACAGGCATTGCCGTATGTGGTTTAGGTCACGCACACTCTGCAATTACCGAAGCCATTGCAGATCAGGCGGCTACCTTAATTCACACCAGTAACTTGTTTGAAGTGCCGTGGCAGACTGCTGCTGCACAAAAATTGGCGCAAGTTGCTGGCATGGAAGAAGTGTTTTTTTCAAACAGTGGCGCAGAGTCTAACGAAGGTGCAATTAAAATTGCACGTAAATTCGGTCACATGCAAGGCGTAGCCAATCCTAAAATTATTGTTGCAGATCACTCTTTCCACGGTCGTACTTTGGCTACCCTGTCTGCAACTGGCAATAAAAAAGTTCAGGAAGGTTTTGCACCTTTGGTTGAAGGCTTTATTCGTGTGCCTTTTGGTGATGTCGAAGCCATTGAAGAAGCTGCGATTCAGCATCCTGATATTGTGGCTATTTTAGTCGAGCCGATTCAGGGTGAAGGCGGTGTGAATACTGCACCACAAGGCTTTAGCTACCTAGAAGACATCCGCCGTATTTGTAATCAACACAACTGGCTGATGATGCTGGATGAAGTACAAACAGGAAATGGTCGTACAGGTAAATTCTTTGCTTATCAGCACACCAATATTGTGCCTGATGTATTGACTACAGCGAAAGGTTTGGGCAATGGCTTCCCAATTGGTGCAGTCATGACTCAAGGTCGTGGTGTGGGCGTTCTTACTGCTGGTAATCATGGCTCAACCTACAGTGGTACTGCGTTAGGTTCACGCGTGGTTTACACTGTTATTGACACCATCCAGAAAGAAAACTTGGTAGAAAATGCAGCAAAAATGGGTGGCTACATTGTGGAACAATTGCGTCAACAACTCGCAGACCAAAATGTAAGCGTGCGTGGTTTTGGCTTGATGATTGGTATTGAATTACCAAAACCATGTGCAGAGTTGGTCGATATTGCCCGCGATGAATACAAAATGATTATTAACGTAACTGCAGGTTCTGTGGTGCGTTTATTGCCAACATTAAATATTACTCAAGCCCAGGCAGATCAATTGATTGAACGCCTTGTAGCAATGATTAAAAAATTCTTGGCTTAAATAAATCCCTAACAAAAAGCCGCAGTTTGAACTGCGGCTTTTTGCTAACTAAATGGTCGATCAGTATATTATCAACATTCAATTAAGATGCTTCTTGAAACACTCGCCCACCCGGCAATTGAGAAAAATATTGTTTTAAGGCTTCCAAACAACGATGTACTTTCATCGGTTGTTGCTCATGTTTGGAAATGATTGCATACAAGGTAAATGCGGGTAATTTCCACTCAGGCAAAATTTCAACCAAACTGCCATTAAGCAAATCTTTTTGAATATCCAAATGCAAAATTCGCGCAAGCCCATGCCCTTGCATACACAAAGATTTAGACACCAACACATTATTGGTCGATAGACGCGAGCCCAACTCTACATCCACATTTTCAGCAGTGCTGATATGCTTAAAATTGAGTTGCTGAAAATTCTTCATAATGGTTAATGGAATTAACTCGTGATGTTTTAAATCTTCAGGACGTGAAATGGGCGCGGTTTGATTTAAATAACTAGGTGATGCGACTAAAACTTGGTCAATATGGGCAATTGGAATCACATGCTGGTTTTGATCTTCAATTTTTGGACTCATACGCAGCGCAATATCAATGCGACCATCAATCAGGTCAATGTATTGATTGTCGGTTTCTAGATGGATAGATAAACCACGATGGGCCGACATCCAATGTGAAAGAGCAGGAATCACATGATTCGCACCTAACTCAGGAGTGGTGGCAATTCGTAAATCACCGACCAGATCATCTCTTAATTCATTAATGCGGATTTTTCCGCGCTCAGCAGCGGCGAGCATTTCTTGACAGCTGTGGAAAAAAGCTTGTCCTGCTTCAGTCAAACTCAGTTTTCTAGTAGAACGATGCAGAAGTGTGACTTCCATTTCTTGTTCTAATGAACGGATTTGTTGACTGACGGCACTTGTGGTGATCCCTAGATCACGCGCTGCACCGCTAAACGAGCTTTTTTCAACAACACAAGCAAATACACCCATTGCTCGAAGTTGATCTAACATAAATTCCCTCTGAAATTATACAGGTGCTCTTATCTTTCGATAAAAGCAACCTATTGTATTATACGGTGAAATTTATGTTTTGTATTTGCAAAATTTAATTTATTGGTAAAACATTAGTCGGATTGATTGGCTTACCATCTAGGCGTACCTGAAACTCCAACATGGTACGTGTAGCACCAGAAGAACCCATTTCAGCAATCTTTTGACCCGCTGTGACATTTTGACCACTGCTCACATTCATCTTACTGTTATGTGCATAGGCGGTGATATAACCATCAATGTGCTTGATTAAAATCAAGTTCCCATATTCTTTTAATCCATCTGCAGCATAAACCACCTGCCCATCTGCTGCGGCATAAATTGGATCGCCCACATTGCCACCGTAACGAATTCCTTTGATATTACTTGCCAAATTAAACTGTGCAATCACAGCACCTTGTGATGGTTTCACCCAGCGCAATGTGCTGCTACGCACAGGTGTACTTGGTGTGGTTGAGCTAGTGGTCGTGGTTGTAGTCGATGTTACCGGTGCAGGTGTCGTTGGTAAAGTGACTGTTTGACGTTGAATTGGTGCAGCCTGCGTTACAGGGCGAGTGCTTGTTGTACGTGGTGCATTGCCCGCTTTCAAACGAATCGACTGCCCGACATAAATACGATACGGCGGTGCAATATCATTCATTTCTGCAATGCTGAGATAGCTCAAACCATAACGTGCAGCGATACCACTTAAAGTATCACCTGAACGTACAGTATAAAAATTCGGCGCTGTTGCATAACGTGCAGAATTATTCACTTGAGGTTTAGAGGCACAACCACTCAACACGACGGTAGCCACAACAGCACTTGATAACACTAAGGTTTTCAACAATGCTGTTGGTGTGCTAAATAAACGATACTGAAACACCACAGGCATTCTTTCCTCTCTACAAATTCTAAATATTTTCTATTGCGCTAAGAGTAGCAAAAAAGTCCTTGTAATGAGGCTTACAAGCTACTTTTTCACAAAGTTATAACATTAGTTAGCCAATTGGGGAAAATTGACTGTGCAATGATTGCAAAACGTCATAATTGGTGGCATCCATCTGAATTGGTGTCACGCTGACATAGCCATTTGCTACCGCAAAAAAATCAGACTCAATTTCAGTTAAGCCTTTTTTCGGTGCAGCCACTGCCTCGCCCGACAAACCAATCCAATACACTTGACGCCCTCGTGGATCGACCTGACTAGTAATTGGCTTAGATTGGGTACGCTGTCCTTGATAGGTAATTTTTGTGCCCTGCAACACTGGCACATCTGGAATATTCACATTAAAAATATGTCGTGCAGGTAAACTTGGTAAACCTTGAGCAATAAAGTCATGTACCCACTGCGCTGCCTGCATATAATCTTGCGGATGCTGATAAGCACGTACATTATGCCCTGCAAGTGATACCGCAATCGCAGGCTGTTTCATCAAACGTCCTTCAAATGCCGCACCGACTGTGCCTGAGTACAGTACATCATCCCCTAGATTTGCACCGCTGTTAATGCCGCTGACCACCAAATCAAATTCGAAATCGAACAATCCATTCATCGACAAATAGACACAGTCTGCAGGTGTACCATTCACTGCCCAGACATCTTCAGCAATTTGCACAGGACGTAATGGTCGGTCTAAAGTCAGCGCACTCGAAAAACCACTGCGTTCACTTTCGGGTGCAACAATCACCACGCGACCCAAAGGTTTTAAGGCTTTCGCCAAAGCTTGGATACCAGGTGCAAACACGCCATCATCATTGGCTATCAAAATATTCACAGAAAAATCTCAGATAAAACAAATATAAAGGTTATATACTAAAATATAGCAACGTCGGTTCAATCTTAAACTTGTTTGTGCCTGATTCATGCCTAAGCACATTTAATAAGCACACGACAACAAAATGACTGATCAGCACATTTCATTGAAATATACAAAAGATTATATATATTTAGCGCTTAACATCCATCCAAAAATATATGTGATTCTCATGATTTTAGCTTTGTCATTTCGTCGTTTATTGGGTCTAGGTTTTGCTGCTGTATTAACGCAGTCTGTAATTGCAGAAGATTTGACTGCAGCAGAAGCCAATACGATTGTGAAAGAAGATGTTGCAGCGGCACAAGTCATGACTGAAATGTGCCCTGCACTGATTGGAAAAAATGCAAAATTAGATGCCAATATTCAAGCACTGATTCAAACTTATCTACAAGATTATTCAGAATCGAACATGACGCTTGCCAAACTACAAGCCGACGCAGAATATCAATCCGTTTTAGCTGAAGCGCGTGAAGCAGCAAAAGATACAGCCAAAGAAGAGCAAAAAGTAGTGTGTCAGGAAGCTTTAGAATTAGCACTTTAAATCACATGATTTAAATACTATTTTGAGCCTGTAAATAATTTTGCATACTCACCCTTTAAGGCAAACTTTCAAAGTTTGCCTTAAATTTTATGCTTAGTTTTTATATCTGGTATTTTTCCACTATTATTTTACGCTTTATATCAAGCCACTGATTTTCAAATTTCAGACTTTAATCTTCACTTTTTATACATGATTTGCGCTCAGATCACACAGCTTTAATACATTTTCACTCTTTCAATTCGCAAATAAATGATTCATCTTATAAGCACTTAAATGAATCGGTAGATTCAGTTCAAACAATATTTAAGGTACTTGATATGCAATTTTCTGGCTTAAAAAATTCACGTGCAGTTCATTTTTTTGGCGCAGTTGCGCTCAGTTTGGGTTTAAGTCAAGCCGCAATTGCGCAAGAAGAAAATATTGAAGTGACGCCATTACAACAAGTGACTCAGCAAGAATTAGCCGCTATTTATGTGTTATCTGAAGTTTGCCCTTCACTAGTCAAAGAACAAGATCAATTTCATCAGGGTTATACAAAACTTGCCCAAGAATATATGCCTAAAGAAAAAGACGCTGTTACTGCCTTAAGTAAACTCAGCAAACAAAAAAGCTTCCAGCCAATTTTAAAAGAAGCCCGTGCCGATGCCAAAGCTGCTGGAACAGCCAAAAACCAAGCAATTTGCCAAGAATTGACAGCATATAGCAGATAATACAATTTGGTTACAATACTTTTATCAATAAGCCGATTTCTCCCATAGAAGTCGGCTGAGCTTTGCCCTAAAATGCTAGCTCTTTTGTGCATACCTCAAGTATTGGAACCTCTTAGAATGACCCCAAAAAGCGCCCTTGCTGCATTATTACTATTACCAAGCTTTTCTTATGCAGCAACTGTCTTAGCTACACCACCAGAACTCAATAACAAATCATACGTTTTGATGGATTATGAGACGGGACAAATTTTAGCTTCAAAAAATGAAAACGAAAAACTCGCCCCTGCCTCAATGACCAAAATGATGACTAGTTTCATCATTGAACAAAAGTTATTAAAAGGCGAACTCACGGAAGATGAACAAGTCCGCATGAATGAGTCTGCATGGTGTCGTGGCAGCAGCACAGAATCATGTATGTATGTTCCTTTAAATGGCACAGCAACCGTACTTGAAATGCTACGCGGAATTATCGTGCAATCGGGCAACGATGCATCTAAAGCCATGGCAGAGCACATTGCAGGTAATGAAGGCACATTCGTTCACATGATGAATGAAGAAGCCAAACGTATTGGCATGAGCAATACCCAGTTTATGAACTCTACGGGTATGCCTGCTGAAGGTCACTTTTCTACCGCAAAAGATATGGCGACTTTAGCGCAGCACATCATCCATGACAGCTCAAAATACTACCCAATTTATTCTGAAAAAGAGTTTTCTTTTAATGGAATTAAACAAGGCAACCGTAATGCCCTGTTATATACCGACCCAAGCGTGGATGGTTTAAAAACAGGTCATACCAACGAAGCGGGTTACTGCTTAACCACTTCATCTAAACGTGGCCCAATGCGTTTAATTTCGGTGATTTTTGGTGCGCCAACCATGCAAGCTCGTGCAACTCAAACTCGTGAATTGTTAGCTTGGGGTTATGCAAACTACGAAACTGTACGTGTACAGCCTGCCAACCAAGTCTTAGCTAAAGCAAAAGTATGGTACGGTAAAAGCAAAGAAGCACAAATTGGTTTGCCAGAAAACTTTAACGTGACCATGCCAAAAGGCAAAGCCAACCAAATTAAAACTCAATTGGTGGTTCAACCTAAATTGACTGCTCCTTTGAAAAAAGGTCAAGTGATTGGTAAATATGTCGCAACCTTAGATGGTAAAGTGATTGCTGAAAAACCATTGGTGGCGTTGCAGGAAGTGGAAGAAGCGGGTTTCTTTGCACGTATGCTAGACCATATCAAACAATTCTTTAGCAACTTATTCTAAGATTCATAAGCTTAGACTAAAGCGCAAAGCACACATGCCCGCATGTGTGCTTTTTTATTTTATACTGTCCTCAATCCTAAATTTATAAGCTAAAGATTTGTCCATCATGAAAAAAAATGTGCGTGCTTATTTAGAGCAAACCCCAAAAATTGACGCAAGCTGTTATGTAGATGAATTGTCGGTGGTGATTGGTGATGTGCATTTGGCCGCAAATGTATCGGTTTGGCCATTTGCCGTGATTCGTGGTGATGTTAACCATATTCGGATTGGTCAAAATTCCAATGTGCAAGATCATGCCATGCTGCATGTTAGCCATAAAAAAGCCGACAAACCTGAAGGTTCACCGCTGATTATTGGCGAAGATGTCACAGTTGGACATGGTGTGACCTTACACGGCTGCACCATTGGCAATCGGGTGTTATTGGGCATCAACACAATTGTTTTGGATGATGTCATTATTGAAGATGATGTAATGATTGGCGCAGGGTCTTTAGTGCCACCGCGTAAGCGTTTGGAAAGTGGCTATTTGTACGTGGGTAGCCCTGTGCAAAAAGTTCGTCCTTTAACCGACAAGGAAAAAGAGTTTTTGCCTTATTCTGCACGGCACTATGTAAAAGTGGCGGGGAATTATCAATAATCCACCCCTCAAAGTTCTTTTTGATTGTTGTAATTTGAGGGATTACACGTTCTGCACCGTTAATTTTAAACTCAGTGTATGAATGACATGATTAATCTTATCAAATCGAGAGGCTGAATCTTGACTTAGAGTTTTATACAAAGCTTTACGGTCAATATCTGCCTCTTTTTCTATTTGTGCAATAGTTTTGACTTTGGCAACCACACCTAGCGCAAATGAGATCACATCCAGCATCACCAAATGAATCAAAGAACAAAGTACCCCTCACATCTTCCCACAACTACACAAACCTACATTTACAGTTTTAAAGAAATCCCCTTTCAACATAGCCACATCCCCCTAAATTTTGTAGAATATGCGTTTTACCCCATGGTGCTTTTCAATGACCGCTTGGACTGCTCACGTTACTGTCGCCACCGTTATCGAAAAAAACGGAAAATTCCTGTTTGTTGAAGAACATACAGAAGGTGTGACGCATAGCGTGTTTAATCAGCCTGCAGGGCATGTTGAAGCTGGCGAAAGCTTAATTGAAGCAGCAATACGTGAAACCATGGAAGAAACTGGGCATCGGGTGAAAATTAATGCCTTACTCGGTATTTATAGCTATACTCCGCCTATGTTTCCTGACCGCACCTATTATCGCTTCTGCTTTCTAGCCGAATCGCTGCAACATGATGCGCAAGCCCAGCTCGATCCCGATATTATTGGTACAGTATGGATGTCTGCAGACGAACTGGCTGAATCAGCACGTGCCCGAAGTCCGTTGGTACTGAAAGCGGTTCAAGATGCGCTCAGTGGTCAATCTTATCCTTTATCGCTCATTTACGAGCACCAAAATTCTCCCCTTATTTCTAGTTTGGATGCCTAATCCTATGCAACAACGTGTCATCGTCGGTATGTCAGGTGGTGTAGATTCATCTGTTTCTGCTGCACTTCTACTTCAACAAGGTTATCAGGTTGAAGGGCTTTTCATGAAAAACTGGGAAGAAGATGACGGCACTGAATATTGCACCGCGATGGAAGATCTTGCCGATGCGCAAGCGGTGTGCGACAAGCTAGGCATTAAGTTGCATACAGCCAACTTTGCGATGGAATATTGGGATCGGGTTTTTGAGCATTTTCTTGCCGAATATGCCGCAGGACGCACGCCAAACCCAGATATTTTATGCAATAAAGAAATTAAGTTCCGTGCCTTTTTAGATCACGCCATGAATTTAGGCGCAGATTTTATCGCCACAGGTCACTACGCTCGTCGTGGTGGAACGCAGTACAACTCCAAAGGTGAAGCATACGCTCCACTGTTACGTGGTTTAGATAAAAATAAAGATCAAACCTATTTCTTACATGCAGTGCATGGTCGTGAAATCAATAAAACCTTGTTCCCTGTGGGCGAAATTGAAAAGCCGCAAGTCCGAAAAATTGCCGAAGAACTAGATTTAGTCACTGCCAAGAAAAAAGACTCGACAGGGATTTGCTTTATTGGTGAACGTCGCTTTAATGATTTCTTAAAACAATATTTGCCTGCTCAAGCTGGAAAAATTGTTTTAGACGATGGCAAAGAGGTTGGTGAACATCACGGCTTAATGTACTATACGCTCGGTCAGCGTGGCGGGATTGGTATTGGCGGCTTAAAAGGTGTTGCTGAAGGTGCATGGTTTGTCCTGCATAAAGATATTGAAAACAATCGTTTAGTGATTGGTCAAGGTCATGAACATCCACTCATGCAAAGCACTATTTTATGGAGCGAAGCAATTGATTGGGTGGCAGGTGAACAAGAAATTCCAGCGTCAGGCTTCCGTTGTACTTGTCGCACTCGCTATCGCCAAGATGATCAGGACTGTGTAATTTTCAATGATGACAGCATGCCTGGCGGTGTACGTGTGGAATTTGATGAACCACAACGTGCAGTCACTCCTGGTCAAAGTGTCGTATTCTATTCAGGCGAAATGTGTTTAGGCGGTGGTGTGATTCACCATACCAATGCACCTAAACCCGATTTTATTTAAGGATTGTTTTGGATGACAGAGTTACCGTTTCAACAGTCACCAACTCTGAATGTTCGCCAAAATCGTGCCTTGGCGTTAGCGGGTGTGTTTCAAGCCACCCAGCTCACGCACATGACTGCACTCACAGGCAGACAAAGTATTGGTGAAAGCGGTAACTTTTATTTTGAGCAATTAATTAAAGCCAGTTTAAATATCCGTCCAAGTAGCAATCACAGTTCGCAAACTTTGGATTTTTTTAATCATTTGGCCGATATTTCTTTGGGTTTAAAAACGCTAGAAAGCAGCATCAACCAACCTTTTAATACTGCTCCTAAATCGCGTTTACCTAAACTATCCAATACCAAACTACCCATGTCGTATGCGATGGCACTCTTACAATTAGAAAAGAAAGTGTATAGCAATCCTAAATACGTCGAAGTTATTGAGCAGTCACAGCAAAAAATCTTAAAACAACTTTCATTTTTTGATCATAACTATTTGCATCCCAGTATTATTGCCAATTTAGCCCAAACCTATGTCGATACTGCGGGACAAATTAACCCGCGCATTATGGTACGTGGCAATGCAGAAGCATTTAAGGATTCTGCACATACCAACCGAATTCGAGCTTCGCTTTTTACAGGCTTACAAATGGCACACCTTTGGCGTCAACTTGGTGGCAGTTCATGGGGCATGGTATTTAGCAAACGTAAATTATTACGTGATATTCAAGATCTGGCGCGTTTACAGTATCAGGTGGTTTAAACCATGCTGAACACGCTTTTGTTTTAGGTTTAATTCCAAAGTTTAAGGAATCGATATGAACGCTTTAACCGCACTTTCTCCATTAGATGGGCGCTATGCAAGCAAATGTGATGCTCTCCGCCCTTTCCTCTCTGAGTTTGGTTTAATCCATGCTCGTGTGACTGTTGAAGTGCGTTGGTTACAAGCGCTTGCCAATCGTCCTGAAATTACCGAAGTACCTGCTTTCAGTGCTGCAACGAATGCTGCATTAGATGCAATTGTTGCAGATTTCTCTGAAGATGATGCCAACCGCATTAAAGAAATTGAACGCACCACCAACCATGACGTAAAAGCAGTTGAATATTTCTTAAAAGAAAAAATTGCCAACATTGATGAGTTAAAAAATGCAGGTGAGTTCATTCACTTTGCTTGTACTTCAGAAGACATCAACAACTTGTCACATGCTTTAATGCTTAAAAATGGTCGTGAAGTATTGGTTGCAGCGATGCAGCAAATCATTGATTCGATTGTTGCATTGGCAGAAAAACACGCAGATCAACCAATGTTGTCACGTACTCACGGTCAAACTGCAAGCCCAACAACTTTGGGTAAAGAAATGGCAAACGTGGCATATCGTCTTGCACGTCAAATCAAACAGTTCAAGCAAGTTGAGCTTTTGGGCAAAATCAATGGTGCAGTAGGTAACTACAACGCTCACCTTTCTGCATACCCAGAAATCAACTGGCCTGCACATTCTCAAGCATTTGTAGAATCTTTAGGTTTAAGCTTTAACCCATACACGACTCAAATTGAGCCACACGACTATATGGCAGAATTGTTTGATGCGCTACGTCGTTTCAACACCATTCTAATCGACTTCAACCGTGACGTTTGGGGCTACATCTCACTTGGTTTCTTCAAGCAAAAACTGAAAGAAGGTGAAGTTGGTTCTTCAACCATGCCGCACAAAGTAAACCCAATTGACTTTGAAAACTCTGAAGGTAACTTGGGTATCGCCAATGCAGTCTTGGCTCACTTAGGCGAAAAATTACCAATCTCTCGCTGGCAACGTGACTTAACTGACTCGACTGTATTGCGTAATATGGGTGTTGGTTTTGCACAAAGCTTGATCGCATTTGAAGCTTGCTCTAAAGGTATTGGCAAACTTGAATTGAACGCACAACGTATTCTTGAAGATTTAGACAATGCTCAAGAAGTATTGGCTGAGCCAATTCAAACTGTGATGCGTCGTTACAACATCGAAAAACCATACGAAAAATTAAAAGCTCTTACACGTGGTCAAGCTATGACACGTGACATGATGCTAGATTTCGTGAATGGTAATGAGTTGGAAGGCGTTCCTGCAGCAGATCGCGCACGTTTAGCGACAATGACGCCTGCAACTTACACAGGTAATGCAGCTGAACAAGCAAAACAAATTCAAGATTTAATTGCTAAAATCTAATTTGTAAAAGCATTCATCACAATACAAAAATGCGAAGCTTCGGCTTCGCATTTTTATTAGAATAAAACAAATCTTCCAACTTAAACATCACATGCAAAATCAATTCCGCATTCAACATTACTGTGCTTTAGGCTTGGTCATACTCGCCATGCTTGCTGCCAGTATTCAACCACTGGAATTTGAATCGTATCTACTGCATCAGGCAGGCACAGTTTTTATGCTCGCGGCTTTATTGATTGCGTTTAAAAAAGTAGGACTGAGTTTTTCTAGCTTTGTGCTGTATTTAATATTTTTACTGATTCATATTGTCGGAGCACATTATCTGTATTCTTATGTGCCCTATAATGATTGGATTTTGCACAGCTTTGGCTTCAATTTAGATCAGAGCATGGGTTGGTCACGCAATATGTATGACCGTTTTGTGCATTTGGCTTATGGTATTTTGCTCTATCCTGTTTTATTGCGCTTGTTTGAAGTCTGGTTTCCAAAAAACAAACCTATCGTTTTATATCTTTTGGTCATTCAATTTATCATGGCAAGCAGTTTAATTTATGAATGGGTGGAATGGCTCATTGCGCTTGGCTTATCGCCAGAAGATGCTGAAAATTATAATGGTCAGCAAGGTGATATTTGGGATGCACACATGGATATGCTTTTAGCAACGATAGGAGCAATGCTGATGGGATGCTTCTACTTGATCAAGAAACCCTAACAGGATGCCTCTTTCGTACTAAATCCAAATTTATTGCCAATACCACCACCAGAAGCCAGCTAAACTTGCGACTGAAATCATCCAGATCAACACCGTTAATACTGCAGGTTTACCCGACCCCCAAAACATGGTTTTGGCAAGCCATTTTTTAAACAATACGCTGCTTAAAGTTAAGCTCGCTAAATGCACCAATACCGCAGCTAAGAATAAATTTGCTGCAAATTCATGTAGCTCTTTTAAAGTATGACTTTGGGTATAATCGGTGAAAAATCCAACCAACACAGTTAAAGGCAATGCCAACCAAATCAACAAAATACTGAATTGAAACGCACTGGAACTGCCTGACTTTAAAAACGGTAATGAAAAAAACTGCTGTGGCTGTTTCCAATCGCGTTTTACAAATTGTTGAATCATGCCTAAACGTTTAGAAATTCCTGTCGGCTGTGTGCTGTTCAACATACTCAACACCTGCCATACGATTCGTAAAGCTAAACTAATCCCCAACGTATAGCCAAAAGCCATATGTAACTGATGCCATTCTTCCGCATCACCTGTTAAGTAAGCCCCTGTAAAACTTAGCAGCATCACCACATGCAAAAAGCGAATCATTAAATCTGTAGATGTTGATTGCTTCGCGGGCACACTATTTGTTTGCATATTCAATCTATCAAGGTGGTTTTGTTCTTATCACAAAGATATAACATCAAGCTGAATTGAAAATTAAGATGCTTAAATCAAAGACTCTATATTTTTGAATAAAAGTGAATAAAAAAATTGCGCTCAATTGAGCGCAATTTTTAGATAAATTTTAGAAGTTAGATCATCACTATTACAGTTTAGGATCACGGATTTGCAACAAACTGCTGTTGGCTTTGCTTAGGCTATCAACCAGTTTATTCATCACTGCAGGAATCAAACTGTCTGCCATTTGTGCAGCTTGCAAACCCAGTTTTTCACCCAAAGTTGGCTTTTTACGGGTTTGAATCACATAAATATCATGCTGTGGCAACAAACTTAGTAAGTATTCATCTGAGGTTTGTAACTTATCTACCAAGTTTAAATCCAGTGCATCCTGACCATACCAATGCTCACCTGTTGCCACTTTTTCAACATTCAGTTGTGGACGGTATTTTTCGACAAAGTGTTTAAATAGTACATGAGTTTGTTGCAATTCTTCTTCAAACTTAGCCTTGCCTTCTTCGGTATTTTCACCAAACATGGTCACAGTGCGTTTGTATTGACCTGCTGTGTACATCTCAAAATCTATATTTTTTTCTTTGAGCAAGCGATTAAAGTTAGGCACTTGTGCCACTACGCCAATAGAACCCAAAATCGCAAATGGCGCTGACACAATTTCTGAACCAATACATGCCATCATATAGCCACCACTTGCTGCGACTTTATCGACGCAAATCGTGAGATGGAAACCTGCATCACGCAAACGTACCAATTGTGCAGCTGCAAGCCCATAACCATGCACCATACCGCCTGGACTTTCCAAACGTACCACAACACGGTCACGTCCAGCTTTGGCCGTTGCCAAAATTAGGGTGATTTCTTCACGCAATTGCTCTACAGCAGACGCAGCAGTATCACCTTTAAAATCCAACACATAAATTTTTTGATTGTTCTTTTTACGGGCGCGCGCTTCACGTGCCATTTGTTGTGAAAGTTGTAATAGCTCGAGTTTAGATGCCGTGGTTTGCGCAATTTTTTTTCGTTGTTCATTAATTCGCGCATTCAAATGACTAATCCGAATTTCGGCAGGTAGTTTAGGTAAATGAAATAACATAAAAATGAGTTCTCAATTTAATTCGGTTTATTAGGACTACATTAGGTCAATTTCGACTTTTTCAATACTTTTTCTATCTTAAAGCAGCTTCTTTTTGAATCAATCGTAAATATCGTTTAGAAATCTGCCGAACAGCCATTAAACGTACAGCAAACCAAATTTGCCCCTGATAGCAAATCCCAATAATAAGTGCGTTGATCGGCCACCAACCAAACAGTAGAAAACTACCTCTACGCTCATGATCTGAAGGTGTAAGCATTGAATAGAAACACACTAAACCTACGCAGAAACACATTACGCAAAGAAATTCACCTACTGCACTGTGCAAGAACGGTAACTTATTTTTTTGTTGTGCTTTTACATAGCGATAAAACTTAAATTTAGCATTGGCATCAATATAGTCTCGCCAAGCCTGCCGAAAATGGGGATCACTTGCTTGCTGCTGTACCCTAAAATAAACAACAAGCACTATCACACCTGAAACTATCACAAATTGATCATACAACCAACGATGATAATTGCTCATATTGGGGCTTTGAGAAGTTGGAAACCACCCATCATGGTTAAAAAACGTTGCCAATAAAATACTCAGCAAAACCAAAAGTGCTGCTATCGTCTCTGCACTATGTTGAAATCCAAACAAGGCATCGATTATTTTTTTTCGTGGCTTGGCGTGCTGGTTTTGCCTGTTGTCGTTCTTCTTGTGAAGGAAACTGCATTTTTTATTTTCGCTGCGCGTACAAAACAATCAATACTATAACAAAAAAACAGAATCCTAAGATTCTGTTTTAATAGCTTTCAGGACTTAAGCAGATTAACCAAAACGACCTGTAATATATGCTTCTGTTAATTGATGGTCTGGCTGAGTAAATACTTTTTCAGTTGCATTCACTTCAATCAAATCACCTAAATGGAAGTATGCGGTACGGTCAGATACACGCGCTGCCTGTTGCATTGAGTGCGTTACAATCGCAATCGTATATTGAGTAGAAAGTTCAGAAATTAGCTCTTCTACTTTTGCCGTTGCAATTGGGTCAAGTGCCGAACATGGTTCATCCATCAAAATTACTTCTGGACTTACCGCAATGGTACGCGCAATACAAAGACGTTGTTGCTGACCACCAGAAAGACCTGTGCCTGGTTGATTCAAACGATCTTTCACTTCATCCCACAAACCTGCTTTACGCAAGCTGTTTTCTACAATTTCTTCTAAATCGTACTTATCACGTGCTAAACCATGCAGTTTAGGGCCATAGGCTACGTTTTCAAAAATTGATTTTGGGAATGGGTTTGGTTTCTGGAACACCATGCCCACTTGTGCACGCAATAACACCACGTCTAAGTTCGGATCGTAAATATCTTGGTTATCCAACATTACTTTACCTGTCACACGACAGCTATCAATCGTGTCGTTCATACGGTTTAAAGTACGCAAGAAAGTCGATTTACCACAACCCGATGGACCAATAAATGCAATCACTTCATTTTCATAGATATTTAAATCAATACCTTTGATGGCTTCAGACTCACCATAATACACATGCACGTCATTGGTGCTTAACTTTACATTTGAAGATTTCGCTTCTTTTTTGCTTGAAGTTTGCGTATCAAATTGTGAAACAAACGAAGTCGATGATTGCTTCTGTTCTACATCGGTAGATGTAAATTGGCTTTGTTGTGGATTCACTTGCTTATCCTGTTCTAAGGAATTCTGTTTTTCTGTGCTTGCTACAGCATTCATATTCTCTGCCCTCAATTACCAGCGTACTTCAAACTTCTTACGTAACCAAATTGCAAGGCTGTTTAAGCCAATCATTAGCGCAAGTAGTACGATAATGGCTGCAGCGGTACGTCCCTCGAAGAAGTTACGCAATTCATTACCCTGCCATAAGAAAATTTGCACAGGTAACGCAGTAGATTGATCAAGTGGAGTTGCTGGTACACTGGCAACGAAAGCACTCATACCAATTAATAACAATGGTGCGGTTTCACCTAAAGCTTGTGCGACACCAATAATTGCACCCGTTAAAATACCCGGCAATGCAAGTGGGAGTACGTGGTGGAACACAGTTTGTAAACGAGAAGCACCCAAACCTAAAGCAGCTTGACGAATAGACGGTGGCACTGCTTTTAATGATGCACGCGTGGTAATAATCACGGTTGGTAAAGTCATTAAACTCAGTACCAAACCACCGACCAATGGTGCAGACAATGGTAAATGCATCCAACCAATAAAGATCGCAGCACCCAACAAACCAAATACAATAGAAGGTACAGCGGCCAAGTTATTGATGTTCACTTCAATAATATCAGTAATCGCATTTTTTGGCGCAAATTCTTCTAAGTAAATTGCTGATGCAACACCAATTGGAATCGAAATAAAGATCACAATCAGCATCATGAATAATGAACCCATGAATGCACCTGCCAAACCAGAAGTCGCTGGAGAACTACGTGAGTCTGGGCTAACAAAAATATTGGTATTGAAAGTACTTTTAATAATACCTTGTGATTCGAGCTGATCTGCCAATTGACGTACTTCAGGGCTTAATTGTTGCTGCTCATCTGGTAAGCTGCGGTCAATCTTGCCTTCTAACCATACATCAACGTTCGCATCTGCAAGCACTTTCACTTCTTTGGTTTGACCAATTAAAGAAGGATCAGCCAAGACCATGTCACGAATACGGTATGCTTCAGAACTGGTATATAAGTAACCAAGATCATCACGCTTAGCTTCAAGCGCTTTGTCTTTCGCCACAATACCATTCACGATTAAAGCATCCCAATCGACCATACCCATTTCGGTTTGCCACGCAATCATACGGTCTTCGTATTGTGCTGGTGACTCGCCTGCAATCGCCTTAGGTTTTGGACCTGCATTGACAATCGCTGGATCGAAGTAAATTGGAAGGCTCATGCTGCTTTGCCAGAACGCAGGCAAACCTTTAGATAAGATACTGCCGAATAACAATACGACAAAGAATAAACCTGCAATAACTGCCGAGAACCCCATCAAACGGAAGGTTTTTTCCTTACGATGACGCTTACCCAATGAACTGGCGATGGTTTTTTTACGTTGTTCACGTAATTCGGCAGCAGCTTGTGGATCTAACTGATCCAAAGACGATGTATTTGAAGTACTCATTAGTCGTATTGCTCACGATATTTACGCACAATGTATAGTGCAACAATGTTCAAACCTAAGGTAATCACGAACAGGGTCAAACCAAGTGCGAAAGCAACCAATGCCTGCGGACTTGCGAAATCTGTATCACCTGTTAATTGGTTCACAATCGTAATCGTAACCGTAGATACCGCTTCTAATGGGTTTGCGTGTAGTAAAGGACTATTACCTGCAGCCAACACCACAATCATGGTTTCACCAATTGCACGTGATGCAGCAAGTAAGAATGCACCAATCACCCCTGGTAATGCAGCTGGCATCACCACGCGACGAATGGTTTCAGATTTGGTTGCACCTAAGCCTAAAGAACCATCACGTAGCGCACGCGGCACTTGCGTAATAATGTCATCAGACAATGAAGATACAAAAGGAATGATCATAATACCCATCACTAAACCAGCGGTTAATGCACTCGTGGCATTAATATCTAGTCCAATGATTGCACCCGCTGTTTTAAGGAACGGACCAATGATCATCATGGCAAATACACCATATACAATCGTTGGAATACCCGCTAAAACTTCAATGGTTGGTTTTGCCCAAGCACGGAATTTAGGCGATGCATATTCTGCAAGGTAAATGGCGATCATTAAACCAATAGGTACTGCAACTAATAAAGCAATACCACTCACCATCAATGTACCCCACAGTAATGGAAGTAAACCATAACTGCCATCTGCACTACCCGAGGTGCTAAAACCAGGGTTCCAGACTGTACCAAAGAAGAAATCCAGTGGGCTAACGAAACTAAAGAATCGCATCGCTTCACTGAACATGGACATCACAATACCAACCGTAGTTAGAATCGCAACAGCAGAACATAATGCCAAAGAAATGTTGATGATTTTTTCAACTTGGTTACGTGCGCGGAATTGTTGTGAAACACGTTTCTTTGCCCACAGCAAACCAAATAAGGCCGCACAGATCACCACCGCAAGTTTGGCATAAGAACCAATGGTTTCAATTTTCGCTAATTGCTCTGCCGCTGCAACTTCGTATGCAGCAGGTATATCACTTACACCAAAACCAGATGCAATGGCTTGTACGCGATCAACCAAAACACTTGTACTTGCAGGGTCTAGGCTTGCAGCAATGTGCGCTGGCACATTATTAATTACCACTTGCTCTAGAATACTTGGTTCAACCAAGTTCCAAACAATCAAAATTAAAAAAGCAGGAATACCACACCATAATGCTACCAACGCGCCATAATATCCTGGGCGTGAATGTAACATTGCAGAGTTATTTCCCTTACCTGCTAGGTTACGGCTCTTGCTTAACCCGATTTGATAGGCTACGGCGATAATCGCCAATAACACACCTATGAGTAGCAGATTCATGTATTCTCCACTGTTTTTTCAATTTGTGTTTTTGAAAAAACATTTCTTAGCAAAAAGCCGATGGCAGGTTGTTCCCTGCCATCAGCTGCTTTAACTCAAATTACTTAACCGCTTTACCAGCTTTGAAGTTAGCAAGAACTTGTGCACGCTCTTTGTCAGACATAGAGATCAAACCTGCTTTGTCTAATTTAGAACCTTTACCAGATACTTTCTTGCTCAAGAAGTATTCAGTAAATTGCGGTAAACCTTTGATTGATTTAAGGTGCTCACCTTTCACGTAGAAGAACAATGGACGTGATACAGGGTAAGAACCATTTAAAATTGTGTTTTCAGATGGCGCTACGTTGTTTACAGTTGCAACACGTAAACGGTCACGGTTTTGGTCATAGAAACCTAAGCCGAATACACCTACTGCGCTTGGAGAAGTTTTCAAACGTGCCAGTGTTTCTGTGTAGTCACCCGCGATTTCGATTACACGACCATCCTTACGGAAAGTAGTACACGCTTTCTTTTGCGCATCTTTGTCTAATGCTTTGATTGCAGCATAAGCTTCACAGCCTGCATCAACCATTTTCTCTTGGAACACTTCACGTGTACCGTGGTTAGACGCTGGAATTACAAGTGTAATAGGCTCGTTTGGAAGTGTTTTGTCAATTTGGTTCCAACGTGTATATGGGTTAGCAACCATTTTACCTTTAGATGGTAATTGAGCTGCAATTGCTGCATATACATGGTAAGGCTTTAATTTGTAAGCCGCTTTGTTTGCGTTAGAAGCAAATACGATACCGTCGTAACCAATTTTAATTTCTAAAACTTGGTTTACGCCTGCTTTTTTACAAGCAGCTAATTCTGAATCTTTAATTTTACGAGATGAGTTCGCGATGTCGATTGTGTTATCACCCACACCTGTACAGAACTGCTTCAAACCACCTGAAGAACCGCCTGAACCAACAACTGGAGTTTTGAATTGTGGGAAAGTATTACCAAATTCTTCTGCTACAATACTTGCGTATGGTAGAACGGTTGAAGAACCCGCGATTTGGATGGTGTCACGAGCTGCGTTAGCAGTTGTTACAGCTGCTGCAGATACGGCTAAAGCAATGGCGATGTTAGTAAAGCGCATTCTGTTCTCTCTCATAGTATGCAAGTTCGGAGTACGTCACTTGTTATTAAGTTTTGTACTTATTTCGATAACTGCATTGTGGTTTTATAATATGACAACCATGTTACAGCTTTGTTACGCTTTGGTTATATTTGCTTTTCGTATCTGAAATAATTTTTAAATGATTTAAAATCAATAACTAATAAAACACTAGAGTGCTTATTTTTTTCAGTATTTAAATTTCAAATTGTAATAATTCATGCCAATGTCATCATTATTTATGGTTTTTTCTACCAAAATTGATGGTTTATTCGCCAATTGCGTAATTTTTATGACATCCGCAGTGCATTATTTGAGCCCAAAACACCCAATCCATCACAAAATTCAAGCAAGAACGGTACAACACTTCACTGCAATATTTTTAATCAGACACAAAAAAAGCCACCGTAGTGACTTCTTTTGTTGTATTTCATAACAATCTGAATAATGAAAGCATTAGTCGATTGGTGGCGTATAAGTACCCGCGACAATCGCATCTTTAATGCGATCTGCTTCTGCCAATACTAGGCCTAACAAGTTTTTCACGTTTTCAAGTGTTGCCACTGGACTTAAAGTCGTCATCTTCAATGATTGAACATTACCGACTTTAGTTACACCAATATTGGCCTCACCACGTGCAAATAATTCATCTGCCACGTTTTGGTTCAAGCTATCCAAGAACTCTGCAGGATAACCTTCAGGCACAACACGGAACAACACTGAAGCAAATTGTGGTTCAACCAACAATTCTAAACCTGCAGTCGCTTTAATATAATCAGCAACGTCACGGGTTAGCTTCACACCATGATCAATCATAGAACCGTAAAGCTCTTCACCTAATGCTTCAATCGTCATCCAAAGTTTCAACGCATCAAAACGACGCGTTGTTTGCAATGACTTAGACACCAAGTTTGGTACGCCATGTTCTTCATCATAAGCAGAGTTCAAATATTCTGCTTCATAGTGCATGAAACGATAGTTCGCTTCATCTTTCAGTAAGAACGCACCGCACGAAATAGTTTGGAAATAATGCTTATGGAAATCCAGTGTCACAGAATCAGACAACTCAATACCATCAAGCATGTCACGATGACTGTTAGAAAGAATTAATGCACCACCCCAAGCTGCGTCAATGTGCATCCACGCGCCATATTGATTGGTGATGTCACGAATCTTTTTAAGTGGATCAATCGCGCCCGCATCGGTTGTACCCGCAGTTGCAACCACACATGCAACAATCTTACCTTCAGCTTTTAAATGCGCCATGGTTTGCTCAAGTGCAACCACGTCCATTTGTGCATTTTCATTAACAGGTACAGTAACAACCGATTGGAAGCCCATACCCATCATCGCCATGTTCTTTTGCACAGAGAAGTGTGCATTTTCAGAACAAATGACTTTCACATTACGCATTGCATCGCTTGGAATACCATCGCGCTGAACAGACCACGGATTACCGTTTTCATCTTTCCAGTTCTTTGCAATACACGCATCACGCGCCAATAACACACCCATCAAGTTAGACTGCGTACCACCTGAAGTGAACACGCCCGCTTGACCTGCACCATAGCCAACTTTTTGACGTAACCAGTCAATTAGTTGTACTTCCATCAATGAACCTGCAGGGCTTTGATCCCAAGAGTCCATAGATTGGTTGGTTGCGTTAATGAGAACTTCTGCAATTTGGCTTGCCACCATAGTTGGACAATGCAAATGTGCCAAAGAATGTGGATGATGAACTTTTAAACTTTTGTTTAAGAAAAGCTCAACCATGCGTTCCAATGACTTTTGTACACCCAAACCTTGTTTTGCAGGCTGGAAAGAAATCGCTTCACGCAATTCTTTAATGCTGCCGCCTGTGTACATTTTGTCATTTTGCAACCATGCCGCGACTGCTTGAGTCGCTTGTTCCATTGCTGCACTGTAGTCAGCAATGGATTGAGCATCATTGCAGAGTAACGCTTTACGATGTTCTGCAAAATCTACCATAAACTTATGCGCCTCGAACTGCGACTAACGCTTCAGCAACTGCTTTCTTGAAGCGAGCGATGACTTCTACACACTCTTCTTGAGTAATGATGAGTGGACAAAGTAAACGGATTACCGTACCACCACGACCACCTTTCTCAAGCAACAATTTGTTGTCAAAACATGCAGCTTGAACAGCAGCAGCCAATTGAGAGTCTGCTGGATAAGCACCTAAACGGTCTTTTTCTTGGCGTTCATCTACAATTTCGATACCAATCATTAAACCGCGACCACGCACGTTACCAATACATGGGAATTCAACAGCTAATTTTTTCAATTCAGCTTGTAAGAACTCACCACGCTCTTGCGCATTTTGTGCAAGGTTTTGTTCTTTAATGGTTTTAAGCACCACAAGACCAGTACCCATTGCCAATTGGTTACCACGGAAAGTACCCGTGTGACCTGCAGGCTGCCATGCGTCAAACTTACGTTTAATTGCAAGTACAGCCAATGGCAAACCACCACCAACAGCTTTAGACATTACAATCACGTCTGGCTCAATACCTGCATGTTCAAATGCAAACATTTTGCCTGAACGTGCAAAGCCCGCTTGAACTTCGTCTAAAATTAAAACGATGTTGTGCTTTTCAGTCACTTCGCGGATTTTTTTCAACCATTTAATTGGTGCAGTCACTACACCGCCTTCACCTTGAATTGCTTCAAGAATCACAGCTGCAGGCTTAGTTACACCGCTTTCTACATCTTCAATGAAGTTTTCAAAATAATACGTTAAAGCATCTACACCCGATTCACCGCCAATACCAAGTGGGCAGCGGTATTCATGCGGATATGGCATAAATTGAACACCAGGCATTAAACCATTGACTGCGTTTTTTGCAGACAAGTTACCTGTCATCGCCAATGAACCATGAGTCATACCATGATAGCCACCTGAGAAGCTGATGACTGAGCTACGACCTGTATAGGTTTTTGCAAGTTTGATTGCCGCTTCTGTGCCATCTGCACCTGTAGGACCACAGAACTGCAAGCAGTATTCTTCTTGACCACCAGGCATGTGTGAAAGTAACGCTTCAGTAAAAGCATCTTTCAAAGGTGTCGTTAAATCTAGGGTATGTAATGGCAAACCACTCGCTAAAGTGTCTTGGATGCTTTGAACCACCGCAGGATGGTTATGGCCCAATGCCAAGGTTCCTGCCCCAGCCAAACAATCTAGGTACTCAGTACCTTCAACATCGGTAACCCAACAACCCAGTGCTTTCGCTATCGCTAACGGTAATTTACGAGGATAACTACGCACATTCGATTCCATCTGACTTTGGCGAGTCAAGTAGTATTCGTTTGTGGAATGGTTGGCAGGGTTTACAGAAGTAACGCTCATATCGAATTACCATCTCTGATATGGGTTGAAAGAAATAAGTCTGGTGACTTGCGGTCCTTTGACTCGGTGCTTTTTTGATCTAGCGAGATAGAGTTTTGTTCTTCAAGACTAGGAAGCGGGATAATACCTAATTTTTCTAGAAAATAAACAGGTTTAACCCAAATATTGCCTAATTTCATCGAAAAAACATATCTTGCAGATGATTCGATTGAATTATCATCTTACATTGTGACAAAGGAAAGAAAATTTAACTCTTTCCACTTCCTTTATACGTTTTTTTGCACAATCTCTCAAGTCATGCAGCATTTATTTTCAAAATAGTATAGATCATTATTTTTATTGAATTTTATAAATGCTTTTTTGCTGCAATTTTTAACGCATATTTTACAAAGCCACCACAAATTCAACTAAAAATCCTCACAAAGCAAAGTTACTATTTAAATCAATTCAAACGCTTTTCATAAATCCTGATCCCCTGAATAATAGGTCAAAATATGCGCTTACTTTCTCTCGCTGCTACCCTGTTGGCTGTTGGTGCTGCAAGCACTGCTTTTGCCCAACAAAATGAATCTTTAAATTACAATATCGTCAATGTTCAAGCCGAAGCTACACGCGAAGTTTCAAATGATCAAATGCACGCTGTGTTATATATTGAAAAAAGTCACAAACAGCCTGCTGAACTTGCATCACAAATTAACCAGTTAATGAGCCAAGCCATTGCAACTGCACGTAAGTATCCACAAGTGAAAGTTGAAACGGGCTCACAAACCACCTATCCAATTTACGACAATGACAGTCGTAAGTTAAAAGAATGGCGTGGTCGTGCAGAAGTACGTGTGCAAAGCACCGATTTTAAAGCCGCAAGCCAGTTGGTGAGTGAGCTACAACAAAACTTTCAGACCCAATCAATTAATTTTAGCGTGTCGGATGCACAACGCAAAAAAGTTGAAAACGAGTTGATGGTCGAAGCGTCTAAAAACTTTCAACAACGTGCGCAAATGTTAAGTCAGGCTTGGAATAAATCGGGCTATAACTTGGTTAATTTGAACCTAAACACCAATTCTTATTTTCCGCAACCTGTTATGCGCGCGAGTATGGCTAAATTTGCTGTCGCAGAAACGGCTGTAGCTGATCAAGATATGGCAGCAGGTGAATCTAAAATTACAGTCAATGCAAATGGAACGATTCAGTTTAAATAAACTTGAAGCATGACATGCGTTGTTTAAGTAATAAAAAACCCGCTTAGATATTCCAAGCGGGTTTTTTAATAACTTCAATTGAATGATAACTTACAGCATCATCAATAAATCGCTATGTGATTGCGATGGATCATCTCCAACGAACGTGCCTCGCCTAACACCTGATGCACTTTGTCAGAAGCCAAGCCTTTGACCAAATCTGCAGAACGTGAACTAAAATTAACACGTCCCACAGCGACACGATGACCTTGTGTATCTACACACTCCACCACATCGCCACGTTCAAAATGCCCTTCTACCGCTTTTACACCCACAGGCAATAAACTGCGATGATTTTCTTTAATGGCTTTGACTGCGCCATCATCAATCACCAAACGTCCTGCCGTTTGTAAATGTGCCGCCAACCACTGTTGATGCGCTGCAATACGGTCATTGTCAGTAATGAACAGTGTACCCAACATTTCGCCCGCCATTAAACGCGCAAGCACATTGTCACTTTCACCACTGGCAATTAAAGTTGGACAACCCGATTTAGCCGCTAAACGCGCTGCACGGACTTTGGTCAGCATGCCGCCGCGCCCGAACTTGCCGCCACCACCTGCCATATCAAACAGACTTTCATCTAAAGCACGTACAGTATGGAACAGTTTTGCATTTGGATTAGAACGTGGATCGGAGTCAAACATACCTTGTTGATCGGTCAAAATAATCAACAAATCTGCATGTACCTGCCCTGCTACCATCGCAGCCAAAGTGTCATTATCACCAAAGCGAATTTCATCAGTAGAGACTGTGTCATTTTCATTGATGACAGGAATCACGCGCCATTCAATCAGGTTTTGCAATGCATCACAGGAATTTAAATAACGACGACGATCTGCCAAATCATCATGGGTTAATAGGACTTGTGCAGTTTGAATCTGGTGTTTTTCCAGCACACTTGACCAAGTCTGAATCAGACCCATTTGACCAATGGCAGCGCATGCCTGAAGACTGGGTAGATCAGTGGGTCGATGCTCAAGTTTCATTCGCACCATACCTTCAGCCACAGCTCCCGATGACACCAAAATAATTTCGTGTCCAGCATTGTGTAGATCTGCAATTTGTCCCGCCCAATGCGAGATTGCATCCAAATCTAAACCTTGCCCATTGGCTGTGAGTAAAGATGATCCGATTTTAACAACGATTCGTTTACAACCCTTGAGCTGACGTTGCCCATCTACCACTTCTATCATCTTGTCCTCAGTCACTTTTTGTAGCGCTTAGCGTACGTAGTACACTTCTACTTCGCCATCTTCACCATCATCGTCTTCGTCATCATCGCCCAGCATACCTGCAAGACGTTGCTGACGGCGCATCTCACGATACGCTTCTTTCGCGGCAATGGTTTGTTCACGTGTTTCAGCTTCCAGCTGATCACGGAATGCTTTCATTTCTGCTGCGTACTCAGGATCTTCAACTTCGCGTTCACGTTGTTGCTCAATTTGATCCATCAAGTAATACACCACTTGCTGTGTACCTTCAGACATTAAGCCTGAAGTTTTGAACACAGGACCATCCCACTGCAATTCTTCAAGAATGTGTTTACACCATTCTTCACGTGAATCTTCAGGAAGTTGATCAAGTTTATTCAACACCAACACGATTGGTAACTTTGCCAAAGTTGGAGAGAATTTTTCCAACTCTTGCAGAATTGCTTTGGCATTGTACGCAGGATCAGAACCATCAATAGGTTGAACATCCACAATGTGCAGTAAAATACGAGTACGCGCCAAGTGTTTCAGGAAGCGAATCCCCAAACCTGCGCCTTCTGCTGCACCTTCAATTAGTCCTGGAATATCTGCCATGACAAAAGAACGATGACGATCTGCATCCACCACGCCTAAATTTGGCACCATGGTGGTAAATGGATAGTCAGCAACTTTTGGTTTTGCCGCAGACACGGCACGAATAAAGGTCGATTTACCCGCGTTTGGCATGCCTAGCAAGCCTACATCGGCAAGGACTTTCAACTCCAAACGGATTTCACGGAATTCACCTTTGGTACCATGCGTGAATTTACGCGGTGTTCGGTTGGTAGATGATTTAAAGTGAGTATTCCCTAAACCACCATCACCGCCTTGAGCGACCAATACTTTCTGACCGCTTTCGACTAAATCTGCAATAATATCACCAGAGTCTGTATCTACAATGGTTGTGCCCACTGGAACGGTCAAAACGACAGATTCACCGCCACGACCTGCACAGTTTGCGCCCGACCCGTTTTTACCACGTTCAGCGCGAAATTTACGGGTATAACGATAATCTACAAGGGTGCTTGCGTTGTCGTCGGCTTGAATAAAAATACTGCCGCCACGACCACCATCACCGCCATCTGGCCCACCAAATGGTACAAATTTCTCTCGGCGAAAACTGGCTACGCCATTGCCACCGTCGCCAGCCTCTACGGTAATGACTGCTTCATCAACAAAGCGCATCTTGCCAATCCTCTAAAAACTTTAAAAGCCGTATATTCTGCCATATTTTAGAGAATTTCTCGAATTATATTTATGCAATCGTATGCGTAGATGCTTTTTATCCTTGATTGTTCAAAACACTCATTTCTTTTAGCAATGATATGATCGTTTTTTCTTATTTCTCCTTCGCCATCTAAGTTCTTATAGTGCTTTAACCCTTGTTTGCTTTCTGCCGCCATGTCTAATGCTGTTGCCACCACAACCACGCCTGCTTTATCGCCTAAATTTATTTTACTCATGGCAACCGCCTGTGGCTTGTGTGCGGGATCGGCATATTTTAATCAGCCTTTAATTTATTCAATTGAAAAAAGTTTAGGAATTAGCACCAGTCAGGCAGGCTTTGCTGTGGTTTTGGCACAAATAGGCTATGGACTAGGTTTAATGTTACTCGTGCCTTTAGGTGACTTGCTAAATAAGCGTAAATTGATTGTCAGTCTGATGGTTTTTGCTGCGTGTTCGCAAATTTTGCTGTCTTTTAGCAGCAATTTAGCCATGCTGTATTTCTTTACCGTATGTGCCACTTTTGGTGCGATTTCTGCACAAGTGCTTATTCCATTTGCATCTAGCATCAGTCCACCTGAATCGAGTGCTGCCATTGTCGGAAAATTGATGAGTGGCTTGGTAATGGGGATTATTTTATCGCGCACTTTTGCAGGATTTGTATCAACCTATTGGTCTTGGGAAGCTGTCTATTTCAGCAGCGGCATCATCACCCTACTTTTTGCAGGCCTAATGTGGACAAAACTTCCCTCTACAGCTGCCAATAAAAATTTAACTGTAGCGGGCATTTATCGTTCTTTAATTCAGCTGGCTGTAACCCAGCCACATTTAATTCGTAGAGCCTGCGCAGGCGCTTTGGGCTTTGCCATTTTGTCCTTGGTTTTTACTTCCATGACTTTTGTTTTAGCCAATCCGCCTTATCATTTTAGTGATTTTCAAGTTGGGCTTTTTGGTTTATTGGGTGTGATTGGAATTTTCTCATCAAGTTGGTCGGGTAAAACGGTGGGCAAAGGTCGTGTGAATTTTGTCGCAATATTATGTATTGGCTTGATGTTGTTTTCTTGCATTCCACTCTTTTTTGCACAGCAGAATATTGTGGCTTATGCCGTTGGCGTATTGATGAGTTATTTTGGTCTAACTGCTTTTCACGTATTGAATCAAAACTTGGTGTACCGAATTGATGCCACCGCACGCTCCCGCATTAATGCGGTATATATGACTATTTATTTTTCAGGTGCAGCACTTGGTTCACTGACGGCGGTCTACGCATGGCAACACCGGGGCTGGATGGGTTGTGTTGTCAGTATTTTGGTATTTGCCATCGGGATTTTGCTGATTGATCGTTATGATTTTTCACATCGACGCACTATTTAATCATCCAGAATGTGCTTTGGAGTAGGAACATCTACAGCGACTTCCCTAAAAGATGAGTAATCCATTAGTGAGAAGATTGCTGTGAAGTTTCAGGCAAATGCTGTTCTAAATACTCAATCAGTTGATTCACTCTTGCTGCAATTTGTGAGCCTTCAAAAGTGAGTTGATATTCCACTTTAGGCGGCACCGTTGGGTAAACTGTACGTAAAATTAACCCATCTTGCTCAAGAGTTTTCAGGGTTTGCGCCAGCATTTTTTCACTCACCCCTTCAATGCGCTGTCTTAGCTCACTAAAGCGGTGCAAACCTTCGCTTAAACAATGCAACACCAACATTGACCATTTATTGGCTAAATGTTCTAAACGAATCCGTGATGGACAATCTTTAGCAAGGACTTGCCCGAGTAAGTGACTGGTTGCATATTGCATAACGGTATCCTTCTGTTATTTCTATTGTTCAGGCTTTGAAAGCTTGAAAGCAAAATCAAATCTACTTACTTTTTAGCATAGACTTTATTTTGGTAAGTTTAGGATAGCGTATTAGGTGGAAATTTCAACACTCATCCTTATATTTAAGAATGAAATGAATGCAAAAAAAAGAGCTTCATTTGAAGCTCTTTTTGATTTTAAATTCTGTATCTACAAATTATGCATTTGTTTCAGCAGGAACTTTAGGATAGCTTACGCCGCCCATTTGTTCAGCAATACGCAATACTTGGCAGCTATAACCCACTTCGTTGTCATACCAAACGTAAGCAGTTAAACGGTTGCCTGAAGTAATGGTTGCTTGCGCATCAAATACACCTGCAGTACGCGAACCAATGAAGTCACTTGAAACCACTTCAGTCGAGTTGGTATAACCAATTTGACCTTGAAGATTAGAGTGAATTGAAATTTGACGAATGTATTCGTTCACTTCTTCGCGATCTACTTCTTTCTCAAGCGTTAAGTTCAAGATTGCAAGTGATACGTTTGGCGTTGGAACACGTACAGAGTTACCTGTTAATTTACCTTGTAATGCAGGCAATGCTTTCGCCACTGCTTTTGCTGCACCTGTTTCGGTAATAACCATGTTTAATGTTGCTGCACGACCACGACGATCTGCCTTGTGATAGTTATCAATCAAGTTTTGGTCGTTAGTGAATGAGTGAACAGTTTCAACGTGACCATTCACAACGGTGTACTTGTCATGCAACACTTTTAAAGTTGGTGTAATCGCGTTTGTTGTACAGCTTGCCGCAGAAATGATGGTATCTTCATCAAGAATGTCAGCTTGGTTAACACCGTAAACCACGTTTTTCATGTCACCTTTACCAGGTGCAGTTAAAATTACGCGTGCAGCGCCTGGGCATTGAAGGTGTTGTGCAAGACCTTCTGCATCACGCCATTTACCCGTGTTGTCAATCACTAATGCATTGTTGATGCCATAAGCCGTATAGTCTACTTCAGATGGGTTAGACGCATAGATCACTTTAATGAAGTTACCATTTGCGATAATTGCTTCATTTTCTTCATCTACAGAAATCGTGCCTGCAAATGGACCGTGAATAGAGTCACGACGCAATAAAGACGCACGTTTTTCTAAATCACCATCAGACGATTTACGTACCACAATTGCTTTAAGGTTTAAGCCACGGCCAAGACCAGATTGACCAATGATTAAACGCGCAAGGATACGACCAATACGACCAAAACCGTAAAGTACAACATCTTTGCTTTCTACAGTTGTTGGATTGCCCGCTAAAGATTTCACAGCGTCTGCAACAAATGCATTTACATCGCCGCCTTTTTCTTTATATTCAACAGCAAGTTTACCTAAGTCGATTTCTGCTGAACCGATGTTGTCTACTTTAGCCAAAGCTTCAAGCAATGGGAAAGTGTGAACAACTGAAAGTTCTACGTCCATCATACGAGTACGACGGTGTGCTTTCAAAATTTGAATCACAGAACGGTTAACTAAAGAACGACCAAAAACTGAAACCATGATATTTTTTTCACGGTACAACTGACCGAGTAAAGCAATCATACGTTCCGCGATTTCTTCACGGTTTTTCCAGCGACCTTGGTGCTCTGCGTGTAGGGCGATGATAGTCTCTTTGCTCACAGATACGTCCTCTAATTAATTGTATATCTAGGCATGAATTTCAAAACCTGATAATTGTAATGGAATTGTCGTCAAGATTGAATCAAAAGCTGGTACTGACCCGAATATTTTCCTATATATTCACTATAAATTCATAAAATAGTTGTAATTATTTTTGTGATTTTAGTTTTTTCAACAAAAGTTCAATTTTTTAGACGAAAAGGAGGATGATGCCAAACCTCATTATCCTCTTGGAAATTTGAATATCTCACCATAACGACGGCTTTTATTATTCAGATGACTGTTGAATTTTCCGCTGTAAATCTTGCTGATTCATTTTTTGCTTTCTTAAATGCAAGCACCCTTCAACCACCAATAATGCAACTGCCAACCAAATTGGGATATAAGTCAGCCATTCCCCTGCTTCAACTCGTTCACCTAACAACATAGACACAAAAGCCAACAGCACAGGTTCTAAATAACTCAGTAAACCAAAAATCACAAAAGGCAAATGGCGGCTGGCCAAAATATAACTGCCAAGTCCCAATGCACTTAAAAAGCCCAATCCAAGTACCGACCAAATTAAATATGGAAAAGCTGCGATGACATTTACACTGTCACTATAATAAAAGCCTAAATATACCGCGACAGGAATAACTAGCAGTAAATCCCACCAAAACCCGCCCAAGTGATCGGTTTGAAAGACCCGACGTAAAAAGAAATATAAAGGATAGGCAAATGCCACATATAAGGTTTCCCACGCCACCGTGCCAATGCGCCAGATTTCATGACTGACACCTAGCACGGCTAAGGCAACTGCTGCCATCTGCCAAGTCGATAACTTTTCTTTATATAGCACACAGCCAAGCAAAACCATGATCAAAGGCAATAAGAAATAACCCAAAGAAACCTGCAAACCACGCCCGTTAATCGGCCCCCACAAAAATAACCACAATTGCGTAGTGCATAAAAAAGAACTAAAAATCAGCCAAAGTATGAATTGTGGTTGTTGTTTGAGCCGCTGAAAAATCGCGGAAATATGTTTTAAATCTCCCGACCACCACATAAACAAAGTTAGGAATGGCAAAGTTGCCAACATACGCCACGCAAAAGTTTCTTCGCTGTCTAAAGGTTTGAGTAATTGGGTATAAAAATACAGCACCCCAAAAGTGACCGATGCTAAAACCGATAGTGCAATGCCTTTATACATCCGACTCTCCCCTATATCAGTCGGCATTATACTCATATATACGTTGTTTTAGAGATTGATCGAATGTTCAAAATTTAAAATGACAGGATATAAAAAACCACGCAGCTTTTGCGTGGTCAATTGGTCTGCATACGTTTGTCTGCTTATATCTATAAGTAGCTCTGGAGCTGCTGCAACTTAGTCTGACTTTTTAGTTTGCGTATGTCTGGTATAAATCACATCACTTAAGTCATAACCGAGTGATTTGGCATAGTTCAGATATTCAGTCACGACAGCCTGATCAGGATGCGGCGTACGTGAAAGTACCCATAAATATTTACGGCGTGGTTCACCCACCAAGGCAGTTTGATAGTCATCATCTAGCTTTAACACCCAATAATCACCACGCCCTACAGGCAACCAACGAATGACTTCAGGTAAAAAGCTAACTTTGAGTTTGCTGTTAAAAGGCGCATTTTGTACAAAAGCTTCGCCCAAAGCACGCATTTGTTTGCCATCTTTTGCAATACAACGGTTATCCACCTGCACATTGCCATTTTCATTCAATGTATATGCTGCTGTTACATTTGAACCGCATTTGTTTTGGAAATATAAAGGCTTTCTTGCAACCTCATACCAAACGCCTAAATATTTATCTAATTCGACTTTTTCTACCGTTTTCATCGGTCCATTGGTTTTGGAATATGCCATAGTCGCAGCACCCAAACCAATCAGCACCACACCACCAAGGGCAATTTTGGCAAGTCGCGCACCTGCAAACGGAAGTTTTTTAGCCATTGTCCCAACCTCTAAACTCTAATGTTCAGTCAATTTTGTTTATCTTCTTCAAAAATAACCGCAAGCATTTCAATTTACTGTATGGATATGTAATTTTTGCAACTCAAATTTTACATAGCAAGTTTAGTATGCAAACTCGCACTTACACTGACAGTGCAATTCGCCCCAATTTAGCCAGATTGCAACATTTGCGCTTTTAAACGCAAAATTTCATCACGTAAACGAGCCGCTTGTTCAAATTGCAGTTCTTTAGATGCTTTCAACATCTCTTTTTCAAGTTTGGCAATATGTTTGGCATACAGTTTAGGATCAGCCAAAATGTGCTGTTCATCGTCACTTAAAGCACGGCTTTGTGCATTGATTTTTTCATCAATTTGCTCATCGTTCAGCACTTCACCTGTGTCGATTTCTTTAATCACCTGACGTACTGCACTACGTGGAGTAATGCCGTGCAATTCATTAAATTCAATTTGTTTGGCACGACGACGCTCTGTTTCATCTATCGCCTTTTGCATTGAATCGGTAATGCGATCTGCATATAAAATTGCTTTACCTTTCAAGTTACGTGCTGCACGTCCAATGGTTTGAATCAACGAACGTTCTGAACGTAAAAAGCCTTCTTTGTCGGCATCTAAAATTGCCACTAAAGACACTTCAGGCATGTCTAAACCTTCTCGTAACAGGTTAATGCCAACCAAGACATCATGCACGCCTGTACGTAATTCGTGAATAATTTTGACGCGTTCTACGGTATCAATATCAGAGTGTAAATAAGCCACTTGAATGCCGTATTCTTTTAAATACGAGGTCAAATCTTCAGCCATGCGTTTGGTTAAAGTGGTGACCAACACCCGCTCATTCAATTCTTTACGCAAATTGATTTCAGACAGCACATCATCCACCTGCGTTAACACAGGACGAATTTCAATTTCTGGGTCAATCAATCCTGTTGGACGCACCACTTGCTCTACAATTTGTTGCGATTTTTCCAACTCATATTGTGCAGGTGTAGCGCTCACATAAATTGTGGATGGGACGATGCGCTCCCATTCTTCAAATTTCATTGGACGGTTGTCTAACGCACTAGGTAAACGGAAACCATAATTCACCAAGTTTTCTTTACGTGATCGGTCACCTTTATACATCGCGCCAATTTGCGGAACGGTCACGTGCGATTCATCAATAATCAGCAAGGCATCATCAGGTACATAATCAAACAAAGTGGGCGGTGCTTCGCCTGCAGGTCGTCCAGACAAATGTCGTGAATAGTTTTCGATGCCGTTGGTATAGCCCAATTGCTGCATCATTTCTAAATCATAGCGGGTACGTTGTTCTATGCGCTGCGCTTCTAGCAATTTGTCATGTTCGCGAAAAAACACCAAACGCTCTTTTAGTTCTTCTTTAATGGTACCAATCGCACGTTCCAAATTATCCTTAGGCGTAACATAGTGACTTTTAGGATAAATAGTCACGCGCGGCACTTTACGCACCAATTTGCCTGTTAATGGATCAAACCAACGAATCGAATCGACTTCATCATCAAATAATTCTATGCGAATAGCATGCTGATCAGATTCAGCAGGGAAAATATCTAAAATTTCACCACGAATACGGTAAGTACCGCGCAAAAACTCTAGCTCATTACGGCTATATTGCATTTCCACCAAACGACGGATCAAATCATCACGATTCACCCGATCACCTTGCACCACATGCAGCAACATGCTCATATAAGCATTGGGGTCACCCAAACCGTAAATTGCAGATACCGATGCGACAATAATGGCATCACGACGCTCTAGCAAAGCACGTGTGGCCGAGAGTCGCATTTGGTCAATATGATCATTAATAGCCGCATCTTTTTCAATAAAAGTATCGGAAGATGGTACATAGGCTTCAGGCTGATAATAGTCATAATAACTGACAAAATATTCGACTGCGTTGTTCGGAAAGAACGCTTTAAACTCACCATACAACTGCGCTGCCAGCGTTTTGTTATGTGCCATGACAATGGTCGGACGCTGTGTTCTGGCAATCACATTGGCCATGGTATAAGTCTTACCTGAGCCTGTAACCCCAAGTAATAGCTGATCATGATAGCCCTGTTCTATCCCTTGAACCAATTTTTCAATGGCTTGTGGTTGGTCACCCGCAGGTTGATAGTTGGTGACTAAATCGAAAGGTTGCTTATCACTCACAAATGCAGCTCTCAGGTTTGATGCGACCTAATATTTTAGCAGATTTGCCTACACTCAGGACATCCGAATATGTTGTGGCGATGTTGCGTAGCTACAAAGCCATTGCTCGGTTTTAATTCTGTATTGGACGCTGTTAGAACGAAGATGTGCTACGACTAAATTGAGCACGGGGAAACTGCTTTAAGACTTGACCCACTGGCTATTCAAAGGCAACATGAAATTTCAGGACGACAACCATAAAAGCACACATTCATGACTTACCAATATCACGACGAATCAATTATCAAAAGCCTCCCTGAAGATACTGTTTTCGTATTTGGCAGTAACATGGCAGGACAACATGCAGGTGGTGCAGCACGAACAGCCAAAGAATTTTTTGGTGCCGTTGAAGGCGTCGGGCGCGGTTGGGCAGGACAAAGTTTTGCCATTCCAACCATGAATGAACATTTACAACAAATGCCACTATCGCAAATTCAGCACTATGTGGATGACTTTAAAATCTATGCCAAAAACCATCCTAAAATGAAGTATTTTTTAACTTCAATTGGTTGTGGTATTGCAGGTTATACGGTTGAAGAAATTGCCCCTATGTTTAAAGGCATTGCCCATAATGTGATTTTTCCTGCGTCGTTTCGTCCTTTTGTCGAAAAAGCATTGCCTAAACTAACGCAAAAATTACTACACACCATTTACCGTGATTCTGTGATTTTTACCCCTGCCACCGATGAATTAATTGAAGTCTTGGCATTGAGCGATAATGAAAAAGCCTTGGCTAAAATCATATTGAATACACAAATGTACCCAACTGACAGCAATGGGCGTGATCGGGTCTTTGAAATTCAGGATATTTTGCACAACTTAAATGGTAAGGTATTCGAGTTCCAAAATAATTCAGAAGGCCCAATGCTATTTGGTGCAGCGATTTTGGCTTTATTGGAATTGTATAATATCAACGAGCAAGATTTTAGCGATGTATGGCATGGCGTACGTGAAATCTCGCCGCCAAAACCTGCCAACAAAGCGCGTAAGCATGTTCGTTAATTTCAATACTTTTAAATCCCCATCAATAAAAAATGCCACGTAATTGTGGCATTTTTTTAGCGCTTACCCATCGAACGACGAGTACCACGTGGCGGTGGCCAAGTCTTATCCGCATATTGCTCAGGTTTAGGACGCACTGAATTATGTACCGCCTGATCATTATCCTGCGCTGTATTTGGCATTGGGAATGGGAGATTCACCAATGGTTTTTTTGAAGTAGGCTGCTGCTTACTCATGACCATCACTCTTATAAAATTTGGACTATTTTAAAGTTTTTTGCCGCCCGATGCGAGAAACTTCCACCTCACAGCAGTTTTAATCACGATTTCATAGGAAATTGGTCTAATTTGGTGATTTTTTATTAATTTGATGCAATTTTAAACGACGCAGACATCGAATTTAAGCTAAGATAATATGCTTTTTATTTTTTTATCCCTATAAGAAGGAATATGCCGTGGACGTACGTCTCTCTGATCGTGTCAATGCCATCAAACCGTCCCCAACACTTGCCGTCACCAATAAAGCCGCTGAACTTAAAGCTGCGGGTCATAACGTTATTGGTTTGGGTGCAGGTGAACCGGATTTCGATACACCACAACACATCAAAGATGCAGCTATTGCAGCAATTAATAACGGTTTTACAAAATATACTGCTGTTGACGGTACGCCTGGTCTTAAAAAAGCCATTATCGCAAAATTAAAACGTGACAATAATCTTGACTACCAAGCGAACCAAATTTTGGTATCTTGCGGTGGTAAGCAATCATTCTTTAACTTGGCCTTGGCTTTGTTGAACAAGGGTGATGAAGTGATTATCCCTGCACCGTTCTGGGTAAGCTATCCAGATATGGTGATTATTGCTGAAGGCGTGCCTGTTATTGTGAAATGTGGTGAAGAACAACGTTTCAAAATCACACCTGAACAATTAGAAGCTGCGATCACTGACAAAACACGTTTAGTGGTGTTAAACAGCCCATCTAACCCTACGGGTATGATCTACACCAAAGCAGAATTAGAAGCTTTGGCTGCAGTACTGCGTAAATATCCTGAAGTATTTATTGCTTCTGATGATATGTATGAACCAATCCGTTGGGATGATGAGTTCTACAACATCGCGACTGTTGCACCAGACCTTTATGACCGCACAATCGTATTAAATGGTGTGTCTAAAGCTTATGCAATGACTGGCTGGCGTATTGGTTATGCCGCGGGCCCTGCTAAATTAATTGGCGCGATGAAGAAAATTCAATCTCAATCGACTTCTAACCCAACTTCGATTTCGCAAGTTGCTGCAGAAGCTGCATTGAACGGCCCACAAGACGTGCTTGAGCCAATGGTTGAAGCATTCAAACGCCGTCACGACTTAGTTGTAAATGGCTTGAATGACATCAAAGGTATTTCTTGCTTACCTGCAGATGGCGCGTTCTATGCGTATGCAAATATCAAACCATTAATTCGTGCGAAAGGCTTAAAATCTTGCACAGAATTCTCTGCTTGGTTATTGGAAGAAACTGGTGTTGCCGTTGTTCCTGGTGATGCGTTTGGTTTAGGCGGTTTCATGCGTATTTCTTATGCAACTGCAGACGAAGTACTTGTAGATGCACTTGCACGTATCAAAAAAGCTGCTGAATCAATTGAAGGTGTAGATGAAGCGATTGCTTCAATTGAAGCTGAAAAAGCTGCAAAATAATCTACACTTGTTTAGATGAACAAAACCCACGATTCAATCGTGGGTTTTTTTTACATAGATGAAATTCCGAGCAAATTAGGCTTTGTTGCACAAAGATTTTATAACTATATGATTTTAAAAGTTTTGATTGTTTTTCGATCTAAAATTAAATCTATTTAAATCAGATGCTTACATATTTATGCAACAAAGCCAGCAAATTATATGAATACTGGTTAAACACGTGGTTTAGTTAAAATCACCATCAAAATACCACATAACACAATCAAGGTTGCCACGACCATCAACAGGGTGAGTTGTTCGCCTAGAAAAATTACACCGCCTAAAATCGCCAAACACGGCACAGAAAGTTGCACAGTACTTGCGGTAATGTGATCAATTTTTTTCACAATGCTGTACCACAACACATACGCTCCAGCCGAAGCCAATGCACCCGACAAGACCGCCAAAACCACCCCCTGCCAAGTGATAAAACTTTCGGGTAAATGCCAAAGAAAAAATACAGCAACAACTGGTGTCGCCAAAATAAAATTAGACAGCGTATTGGTTAAAGCGTGCTGCATCGTCTTTGCGGCAATGCTATAAAACCCCCATGCAATACCTGCCAATAACATCATTAATGCGTATTTGAGCGTTGGCGTACTGGCTTTAGGCAATAGCAGCAAGCCCATCCCTAATATAGCGCAACCTAGCCTGACCCAACGCGGTAAAGTCATTCGCTCACCATGCAAAATCGCAAAGCTGATCATGGTGATTTGCACTGCGCCAAATAGAATTAATGCCCCGATGCCTGCATCAATATGCAAATATGCCAACGAAAAACCAAGTAGATATACAGCAAGGCTTAGTGCAGATTTCCATTGGAATTGAATTGGTTGTTGAACCTGCAAAACAACATAGAGCAGTCCTAAGCACACCGCCCCGCTGCCAACTCGGAGCAAACTAAAACTCATAGGATCAATTTGCTGTTCAGCCAATGCCAAACGACACAGCAAGGAATTTGCAGCAAATGCGAGCATGGCAATGCATATTTTAATCCACACGGCTGAATATCCTTTTCAAGCTGTTCGCAAATTTTTATCGCAGTTTATAACACTATTTTGGTGCGAGTCATTTAACTCGATTCAATGCAAATCTATTTGGCTGGCAATGATCAATCATCATAGATTAAACACTGTTTTTCAACGCAGTAATCAGTTCTGATTTAGACACTGTAGGTTGAGATGTTCCTTTATATTCACATAAATAGCGAAAAGTAAAGTCTAATTCTACACGCAATTGTTTTTGTTCAGACACAGACCACACGCGTGAACGGTTACTCCCCGAAAGCGCGCTGCCCGCCAGTTGGTACAAATACAAATCATGATCACGCTGCAATGGTTTTTTTGTGCCGTTGTCTGGATGGTCTGAAAGCAATTGGCAGGTCGATTGAATGAGCCATTTTTCACTAAACCACAACTGCAATAAATCGCCCAAATACAAATCTTGAGGTGCCAAAGGCCAGACATGAATAAATGCGCCTTCTACAGCAGTGTAGTATTGTTCAGGCGTAGACAAGATAGAAAGATAATGTTCTTGATAATAAGAAAATTGAGAAAAAATGTCAGAAATGCTGAGCGTATTCATTCGCTTACTCCGATTTAGCCATTTTAGTGCTGGCAAGTTGGGTTAAATCCACACTGTTTAAGATGCTACTTAAACGCTTTGTTCTGTCACTCAGACTAACAACCGATTTTGTGTAACGCAAGTCTTGTGGGTGATTTTTTAATAAAATTTTGTTTTTTGTTCAAATAAAAAGCATATAAAGTCAAAATGAAAGAAACATGACAATTTATGCTTGACCCTTGCTTAAATCTGCTTATAATCGCATTCAGATTCTCCCATAGCTCAGTCGGTAGAGCGACGGACTGTTAATCCGCAGGTCCCTGGTTCGAGCCCAGGTGGGAGAGCCAAATTCTAAAAAGCCCAAGCATAACGACTTGGGTTTTTTATTGCCTAAAATTTATGGATGATGTGGTCTGTAAATAACCAAGCAGCGATTCATGCCTTAATCGTTCAAAAAGATGAATGTAACTGTTTTGGGCAATTCAGCTTAATGTAATTCCTAATCTTAGCCTTGATCATTTCTAAGTGACTTAGGCAACAATCCACAATCAAAATACCTAAGCAATAACTTGATTGATAAAAAAACGGAACCGAAGTTCCGTTTTCTATCTTAGATCATCTACAAGTTTTAAGCGGCTTGCACAGGCACACCACTATGAAAACGGAACAGATCATCTGGACTTAAAATAAGATTCTTTTCCACTTCACGTATATGCTGAATTCGCCCCTGAATATCTTCTTCAGGGTTTTTCAGTTTTGCTGTTTTTGCTACATCCAAAGCCAGTGCCAAATAATCTTCATAATGCCGTGATTCTGATTTCAGTAAATAACGGTAATACTTACCTAATTCTTCATCTACCAATGGCGCAAGCGCATAAAACCGCTCGCATGAACGTGCTTCTACAAAGGCACCTATCACCAAAACATCAATTAGTGCTTCAGGTTCATAGGTACGGATTTCTTTACGTAAACCGCCTGCATAACGCCCTGCACTTAAACCCTGCCACATTTGCCCACGCTTTGCCATGAACTCTAGCACCTGCTCATAATGCAGCATTTCTTCGCGTACCAACTGTGCCAGTTTGACCTGCAAATCGGTAAAAAAGCTGTAACGAAACATCAGATTCATGGCTGTGCCTGCTGCTTTTTTCTCACAGTTAGCATGATCTTGCATCAAAATATCTAAATTATTTAATGCTTCGTTCAACCATTCTTTGGGTGTTTCGCAGCCTAAAAATGCTATCACAGGCTGCATCAATTCATCATAATTTATGCTGGACATAACGTTTCAAATTTTATCTTTCAATTTTAAATATGCAGATTAACGCGCTGCATCAATCGCAGCTTTCATGCGTTTAACAGCCTGTTCCAAGCCGACAAATACAGCATCACCAATTAAAGCATGACCAATATTTAACTCATGGATGTGTTGAATAGCGGCAATTGCACCTACATTGTCCAAGTTCAAGCCATGCCCTGCATTAATCACTAAGCCACGGCTAGCTGCATATTCTACGCCCTGAACAATACGGGTCAATTCGGCTTGCTGTGCAGCTTCATTTTCTGCATTGGCATACGCGCCTGTATGAATTTCAATGGTCGGTGCACCACATGCAACGGCCGCATCAATTTGTGCAAGATCTGCATCAATAAACAGTGACACATCACAGCCAATTGCTGTTAATTCCTGAGTAGCGGCCTTAACTGCTGCAAAATTGCCTACTACATCCAAACCACCTTCAGTGGTTACTTCTTCACGGCGCTCAGGTACCAAACATACATGCTGTGGACGAATTTCTTTGGCAAACTCGATCATTTCTTCAGTAACTGCCATTTCCAAATTCATACGAGTTTTTAGCAACGGACGCATACGACGCACATCATCATCCTGAATATGACGACGGTCTTCACGCAAATGCAAAGTAATCCCCTCTGCACCCGCCTGTTCACAAACTAATGCGGCCTTCACAGGGTCTGGATAGTTCGTGCCACGCGCTTGTCTTAAAGTTGCCACATGGTCAATATTGACACCGAGTAAAGCCATAATAGGTTCCTACATTACGCTTGGGTTTGAGAATTCTGAATCCACAATTGGCGACTTTTTAAAGGTCGATCACCCAACAGTGAACTAATCATTTGTCGATACAGCCGAGACAGTAATTGTAACTGCTCTGGGTTAAAATCCCTACCTTTTTCATAGTCGCACATACTCAGGATCTGTGCGCCAAGCAAATTTGCTCGTGATACTTGCGCGGTGGGGATAAAACCATCATTCAGTTGAAAATGATAATGTAGATTGGGCTGAATCGGCTCTTGGTTCGCATCGACTGAAAAATCAATCCCATAGCCTAATTCTTCCAATAAAGTATGTTCAAACTGACGCAAAATTTGTCTTAAGAATAGATTGGGATTTTCTTGACTAGATAAGTGTTGTAAATGCGCCAAAGTCTGGTGATATTGCACAAAAGTTTCTGGCATTTCCACTTCGGCAGAACATAAGCGCAGCACGATTTCATTTAAATAAAAGCCTGAAAAAAATGCATCACCAAAGAAGAAAACCGGTTGATTGACAATTTCCAGCTTGGTGAAATTTTTAAGGTCTGATTTTCCCGAAGCTTGTATGCGAATCGGTTGATATTGTGGCGGTGGCATTTGTCTTAAAATACCATCAACCCGCCCATGTTCGCGGGTAAACAAGTGCACAATATGGCTACGTTCGCGGTATTTTCGATGATGGATTAAATAACCATGCAAGATTTCATTACGCATGATTGCGTCAATTAATCCTATTCTTTAGAGGATTCTTGTTTGGATTTTTCTTCGTCATCACCATCTGGAATGACAGCACCAACTACAGCAGCAGTGCCTTTCACCACACCCTTTGTAGTTTTGTAGGCAACTTTTACGGGAACTGTCACAACTTTGTGAATACAACCTTGCAAGACAAACATACATGCCACAATGGCCAACACTTTCATCATCACAGTTCCCTTTTCGTCAAACTTAGATATCGCTATATCCTAAGCTTTTTAATGCACGTTCATCATCAGACCAACCACCTTTGACTTTCACCCAAAGCGTCAGCATGATTTTTTGCTCGAACATTTTTTCCATGTCGACCCGTGCATCCATACCAATTTTTTTCAGCTTCGCGCCTTTTTCACCAATCACAATGGCTTTTTGACCAGAGCGATCTACAAAAATAGTGGCATCAATATAGGTACATAGTGCTTTCATACGACCCGTTTTTTCATTTAAAACCGCATCTTCAGTTTTAAATGATTCGATTTGCACGGTTAAATCGTAAGGCAGTTCTTCGCCCAATTGGCGCATGATCTTTTCACGGATAATTTCAGATGCCAAGAAACGTTCTGAACGGTCTGTGATTTGATCTAGCGAATACAACGGTGGCTGGAATGGCAAATAGCGTTCAATCGTGTCACGCAAATGATCTAGGTTCGCGCCGCGCAATGCCGATACAGGTACAATTTCGGCAAAGTTCATTAACTTGGCACGTTCTTGAATAATCGGCAAAGCCTGATTTTTATTCTCAAAAGTGTCGAGTTTGTTAATCACCAGAATCACTGGCATTTCTGCATTTTTCAGCTTTTCTAGGACTAACTCATCATTTTGCGTCCATTTTTGTGCATCCACCACAAACAAAACCAAGTTCACATCACGCAAAGCAGATGATGCAGCACGGTTCATCATTTTGTTGATGGCACGGACTTCTTTTTTATGCATCCCTGGTGTGTCTACAAACACAGCCTGAGATTTTTCACGTGAATCAATTCCCACAATTTTGTGACGTGTGGTTTGCGGTTTACGTGAAGTAATGGATAGTTTTTGACCCAATAAGTGGTTCATGAGGGTCGATTTACCCACATTCGGGCGACCAACAATCGCAACAAAACCACTGCGGAAATCAGATGGAATTTCAGTTCCCTGACCGCTAAAGAATTGGTTAATTAGGTCATTGGCGTCGTTATTCGACTCGTGATCAGCATCTACGTGATCGGAATGGATGGTCATTCAGACTTTTGCTCCAAGAATTTTAAAATATCTGCCGCAACTGCCTGCTCGGCAAAGCGACGGCTTGAACCTTCACCCTTCATTACAGGTAAGCTATCGACTCGGCATTCCACAATGAAATGCTGATTCGGTGCATCGCCCTGAATATCTACAACCTCGTAAACCGGGAGAGGTTTTTTACGTGCTTGTAAATACTCTTGTAAGCGTGATTTAGGGTCTTTGAGTTGATCAGTTGGCTCAATATGATCTAAATAAGGGCTGTACCATTTTAGCACAATCGTTTGCAGCAAATTCAAATCACCGCTATCGACATAAATGGCGCCAATAATCGCTTCTACGGTATCCGCCAGTATAGACTCACGATGATGACCACCAGATTTCAATTCACCTGTACTGAGAATTAAATTTTGGCTGAGCTTTAAATCATTGGCAATTTTACCTAAGGCTTCCTGACGCACCAGTGTTGCCCGCATGCGCGTTAAACGCCCTTCATTTTCATGTGGATAAGCCACATATAAATAATTGGCAACAATCATTCCCAACAACGAATCGCCTAGAAATTCCAGACGTTCGTAATTGTGTTTATGACTCACCGAGCGGTGAGTCAAAGCCAATTTAAGCAATTCAGGTTGCTTAAACTGATAACCGATTCGGCTGGCTAGACGGGTCTCATTTAGCTTGGACTGAGCTTTGATCAAAACTTTTCTCGAACTTCATTACAATATCAATATTCAATAAGAAAGGTTTTCTTATTTCATATTCTTTTTTCACTTCTAAACCATCGACGTTAGTCACTTGAGCTACATCTGCAAATTTAATATCGCGAATGTTGTTCATGCTTAAACGCTTGTCCATTTCACCAATAAACTTTTGTGGTGATAGGTTTTTTGGCCCATTCAACAATTGCTCTTCAATTTGATTGTCCAACATTCGATCATCGAAATATGGTCCCCAAACCGCAATTGCCACTTTTGCCATAAATGCAAAACCAATAATTGCAATTAAAATTGCAATATAGGATGCCCCTTGTTGATGACGCATTTTTTATTTTCCTAATCTGCTGTATTAATCAATTTTGCCGTTACGACTAAATGACGGCAAATTAAACCCAGGCTCTTTATGCATCCACACATAGAATGCACGACCTGTTAGGTTTTCCTCTGGTACAAAACCCCAAAAACGACTGTCAGCACTTTGATCGCGGTTATCCCCCATCGCGAAGTAATGACCTTCTGGAACTTTGACTTCCCAATATAAACCATTTTCTGCTGAATATTTACCATTGTCTACATAGTTCAGGAATGGTGCCTGACGCGCCACGTTTACACCTTCAAGCTCGCGCATGGTAAATGTATGCGCCCCTAAAGTTTCCTGATGGTAAATTGAAGTAGGTGTATCTAGACTGTCTTTTTCACGGCTAAACTGGATTGGGGTTTTCGTTACTTTCTCGCCATTAATGCTCAGCTGACCATGATCATAAACAATATGATCGCCTGGTAAACCGACAATACGCTTAATATAACTAATGCTTGGTTGTGGTGGATAACGGAACACCGCAACTTCGCCACGCTCAGGCGAACCCACATCTATAATTTTGCTGTTAATAATTGGCAAACGCACGCCATATTCAAACTTGTTCACCAAAATAAAATCGCCCGTTTCTAAGGTTGGCACCATAGAATCTGACGGAATATTAAATGGTTCATACAGGAATGAACGCAGTACCATCACCACTGCCAAAACAGGCCAAAAATCATAAGCCCATGTGATAATGAAGTTTTCATTGCCTCGCCCTTTCGTCGCTCTTTGTTTAAATACAAATTTATCGAGCAGCCACACCGCAATAAAAAATAATGTGGCAGGAACGAGAATCAAATTAAAATCAAAATCCATGGGATTGTTATCCTTATAATTTTAGCGTTCGACTTTAAGTACGGCCAAGAAAGCTTCTTGCGGGATTTCAACACTTCCCACTTGCTTCATACGTTTCTTACCTTCTTTTTGCTTGGCAAGCAGTTTCTTCTTACGAGAAACGTCACCGCCATAACACTTCGCAAGTACGTTTTTACGCATCGCTTTCACGGTTGAGCGCGCAATAATTTGTGCACCAATGGCAGCCTGAATAGCCACATCAAACATTTGACGCGGAATCAAGTCTTTCATTTTTTCAACCAAGGCAATACCACGGTGACGTGCATCCTGACGGTGACAAATCATCGCTAAGGCATCAACTTTTTCACCGTTAATCAGTACATCTACTTTAACCAAAGATGAACTTTCAAAACGCACAAAGTTATAATCTAACGATGCAAAACCACGTGAACATGACTTCAATTTATCAAAGAAATCCATCACGACTTCTGCCATTGGAATTTCAAAAGTAATAGACACTTGGTTACCCAAGAATTTCATGTCTTTTTGCACACCACGACGCTCAATACATAGGGTCATGACGTTACCCAAGTATTCTTGCGGCACTAAAATATGACATTCCGCAATCGGTTCACGCAAATCTTCTACAGTTGAACCATCAGGCATTTTAGATGGACTGTCGATATAAACCGTTTCGCCATTTTTCATCACAGCTTCATAAATAACCGTTGGAGCTGATGAAATTAGGTCTAAATCGTACTCACGCTCTAAACGCTCTTGTACGATTTCCATGTGCAACATGCCCAAGAAACCACAACGAAAACCAAAGCCCAAAGCATCTGAACTTTCAGGTTCAAAGAACAATGCTGAGTCGTTAATTTGTAGTTTGTGCAATGCTTCACGGAACGGTTCAAAGTCGCTGGCATCAATTGGGAATAAACCCGCATAAACCTGCGGCTTAACTTTTTTAAAGCCTGGTAAGGTTTCTACTTCTGGTGTCGTTGCAAGTGTGATGGTATCGCCGACTGGCGCACCGAAAATATCTTTAATACCCGCAATAACAAAGCCAACTTCACCTGCTTCTAAAATACCTGTTTCGGTATGTTTTGGATTAAAAATACCAACTGAGGTAATGATGTGCGTTTGACCTGTCGATTTCATCAACATTTTATCGCCTTTACGCACACGACCTTGCTTGATACGTACCAACGACACAACGCCCAAATAGTTATCAAACCATGAGTCAATAATTAAGGCTTGCAATGGCGCATCGCGGTCACCTTGTGGTGCTGGAATGACATTCACCAAGGTTTCTAATACATTGTCGATGCCTAAACCAGTTTTAGCCGAACAGGTTGGTGCATCTTGCGCTTCGATACCAATAATTTCTTCAATTTCATGAATCACGCGCTCAGGTTCTGCCTGCGGTAAATCAATTTTATTCAGTACAGGTAAAACTTCTAAGCCTTGCTCAATTGCGGTATAGCAGTTTGCAACTGATTGCGCTTCTACCCCTTGTGCCGCATCAACCACCAATAGCGCACCTTCACAGGCTGCCAAAGAACGTGATACTTCATAGGAAAAGTCAACGTGTCCTGGGGTGTCAATGAAGTTTAACTGGTATTCCTGACCATTTGGATGGTTGTAGTATAAAGTCACTGAGGTGGCTTTAATGGTAATCCCACGCTCACGCTCAAGCTCCATAGAATCCAACACCTGAGCTTGCATCTCACGATCTTGTAAACCACCACAGGTTTGAATGAAACGATCTGCTAGAGTCGATTTACCATGGTCAATATGGGCAATGATCGAAAAGTTACGGATGTTTTTAATATCAACAGTTTTTTTAGCTTGCGCCATGGGTTACCTTGAAAAATAACACGCTCTGCACCTCAAAATTCATGCAGAGCAAAAGCCGAATAGAAATTGCGAAGGATTATAGCAGATGGATTTTTCAATGTATCCATAATAATGACTTCCTTTTGCAGCCTCACGCGTTTTTCTTTTTATTCGAGAGTTTCAGGCTTTTTATGCAGAGATGTGTGTCGTAATTAAAGTGAGAATTGAAGAATACTTCATGCTATTTGAAACAGGTGAATACCCTCTTTAACAACATCGACAGCAATAACATGCAGCAACTTTCAATGACGCTACACTTGGTGCTTCAACTCATCTTAATGAATCATACTCACTAAAATCCAACGGATTCACATCAGCAGCAAGGGGTTGATAGGCTTGCGTAAATGTCGGTGACATGCGTTTTGGACGACCTGTAGCAATTTCCACACAAGCCCATTGTGTATTGCCCATAAACAGCAGACTTTTATCTTGAGGGCGATAAAACGCATATTGGCGGAATGAATACAACGCATTCAAATCACTTAACCATGTACGCAAAATCAGCTCCTCACCTTCGAGTGCCGCTTTACGATATTGCACATGATGTTCCACCGCCACCATCGCATGTTTTAGTTTTAAGTATTCCAGCCCCCCTAAACCTAATGTTTCGATATGTGCCGATGCTACATCCTGCATCCACTGCACATACACCACATTATTTACATGCCCTAAAATATCAATATGTTCTGGCTGTACGGTGATTTTTAAATCAAATATGCTGCTCATGTCATCCTTTTAACTAAAACGGCGATGTCGGTCTAGTCTAACAAAAATACCGAGTTACATAAAAAAAGTCGCTCCAGTTCAAGAGCGACTTTCTTAAAATAAGTGACTATCTAAAGTTTAGCAATATGCTAAATTTAGTTAGATTTACGATTTTATGCCACTTCAACTTATTGAATACGCATGCCAATAATCGCACGTTGCCCTTGGCGAATAATCACCACACGCGCAACTGTACCTTGTTTCAAGGTAGAGACAGTTTCAACAAATTGATTGGCATTTTGGATAGTGGTGTTATTCAGTTGCACAATCACATCACCTGGCATAATACGTGCCTGAGCTGCCGAACCACCACGACGCACTTCCTGAATCAGCACACCGCCTTTAATATCTAATTGGCGTTGTTCTGCCACGCTTAAATCACGAATCGACACCCCTAAAACAGGGCCTTTGGCTGCGGTATCAGGGTTGTTTTTGGCAGGCGTGTCGTCAGGTGCTGTGCTCACCGTAGCGGTAATATTACGGCGTTTATCATCACGTAATACTTCAAGCTGAATACTTTGATTTGGCACTGAACGGTTTAAATAGTTCAACAATTCAGACGTTCTGGAAATAGGTGTGCCGTTGTATTTAAGAATTACATCGCCTGCACGTAAACCTGCACGTGCCGCAGGTGAGTTTGGTGCAACTTGAGTAATTAATGAACCTTCAGGCTTACTGAGTTTATAAGATTCTGCCAAATTGCGGTCAATATCTTGCAAACTCACCCCTAAATAAGAACGAGTCACTTTACCGTTACGCTTTAACTGATCGGCAACATCCATGGCAACATCAATAGGAATGGAGAATGACAAGCCCATATAACCACCCGTACCACTAAAAATACGGGAGTTCACGCCGACCACTTCACCGCGCTGGTTAAATAGTGGCCCGCCTGAGTTACCTGGGTTAAGCGCCACATCGGTCTGAATAAATGGCACTGAAGTTTCACCCATCATATTACGCATTTTGGCACTCACGATTCCTGCCGATGCAGAATAGTCAAAGCCAAATGGTGAACCAATCGCAAGTACAGGCTCACCTACACGTAATTGATCGACATTGCCTGTACGCAGTTCTGGATAACTGCTGCCCTGCACTTTTAATAACGCGACATCGGTACGTTCATCACTACCCACGACAGTTGCATCAAGTTCACGGCGGTCATTCAGTACAATGGTAACTTTAGAAGCATCTTCAACAACGTGGTGATTGGTTAAAAGGTATCCATCTTTACTGATAAAAAAGGCACTGCCGTAACCTGTTTTTTCTTGTGGAATTTGCTGTTGAGGAATAATCACTTGATTGCCAAAAAAACGGCGTAAAATTTCTGGAACTTGTTGTTGTAAGAGTTCTTCCTGACTCATTTTTTTGACAACATTGACACTCACCACCGCAGGACTAACCTGCTCAACCAAATTAGAAAAGTCTACTGGTGGTGCTGCTTGAGTCTGCACAGTTGCCATAGTAAAAACAGCCGCATATAAACCTTTTTTTAAGTTGCGATTTTTCATAAATAGCATTCACTCAATAATAATTATGACTTTGAACTCACCTTATTTAGCACAAAATAATAGGCTTTTGCGTAATAAAATGTTGAATCTTTTTCAATTACGGTTTGGCAGGCACTGTGGAGGATAGCTGAGATAGCATCTTATATTTGACCCATCAAAAATGATGCGCCAAAGTGCTATAAATGAAAAGCGTGGAATCGAATCACAATAAAAGTGGGATATTCCATAAAAGTTGCCAGTTTATTCTTTTTTTTCATTATTCAAATCCACTTCGCACTTGCCTTTTTCTGTAAAAAGGGGTGTCATTATCCAACTTTTTTCAAATTAGCTGATGGACATGCCTAATTTAAACACAACACATCAATTTGATGTGATTATTGTGGGAAGTGGTGGTGCAGGTTTGAGTTTAGCGCTCTCATTACCCCAGCATTTCAATATTGCCGTTTTGGCGAAATCTACCCTTACTGAAGCCAGCACTTTCTATGCGCAAGGCGGTGTCGCGGCAGTTCTTGATGAAACAGATTCAATTGAACAACACATAGATGACACTATGATTGCAGGTGCGCATTTATGTGAAATGGATGCCGTCAAGCAAACCGTAGAAGGCGGCAAACCTTCGGTAGATTTTCTGCTGAAACAAGGTGTGCAATTTACTTTAGATGAACAAGAACAGTTGCACTTAACCCGTGAAGGCGGTCACTCACAGCGACGTATTATTCACGCTGCCGATGCAACAGGGCGCGCAATTTCGACCACTTTGGTACAACGTGCCCAAGAACAGCAAAACATCACCATTTTTGAAAATTATATTGCGATTGACCTAATTACCTCGCAAAAATTAGGTTTAAATGAAAGCAATCGCACTTTAGGCTTATATGCACTAGATGAAAAAACACAAAAAGTGCATAGCTTCCTTGCTCCGTTTACCGCACTTGCCTGCGGTGGTGCAATGAAAGCCTATCTATATACATCTAACCCAGACATTGCCACAGGTGATGGTATGGCCATGGCATACCGTGCAGGTTGCCGTGTGGCAAATATGGAGTTTAATCAATTCCACCCGACCTGTTTGTATCATCCCCAAGCACGTTCGTTTTTAATTACTGAAGCCATGCGTGGTGAAGGTGCATATTTGCGTTTACCCGATGGTGAGCGTTTTATGCTGCGTTTTGATGAGCGTGCAGAATTGGCGCCACGTGACATTGTCGCACGCGCAATTGACTATGAAATCAAACGCTTAGGTATTCGTCATGTGTGGTTAGACATCACCCATAAACCTGCAGAATTTGTGAAAGAACACTTCCCAACGCTGTATGCACGTTTACTGGAATTGGGCATTGATATCACTACCGATATGATTCCTGTTGTACCTGCCGCCCACTACACTTGTGGCGGAGTAATGGTGGATGAACATAGCCAAACCGATATTGCTGGTTTATATGCGATTGGTGAAACTTCTTATACAGGTTTGCATGGTGCTAACCGTATGGCAAGTAACTCTCTTTTAGAATGTTTTGTCTATGGAATGGCTGCCGCCAAACATATTGAAGCCCATTACACTGCAGATTATAGCTCGCCTGAAGTTCCTGCTTGGGATGATTCGCAAGTGACGAACCCTGACGAAGATGTGGTGATTTTACAAAACTGGGATGAGCTACGTGCAACCATGTGGAACTATGTCGGTATTGTACGCACCACTAAGCGTTTAGAGCGTGCCTTACACCGTATTGAAATGCTAAAACGTGAAATCACCGAGTATTATCAGGACTATCAAGTCAGTAAAAACTTAATTGAACTGCGTAATTTGGTTTTAGTTTCGGAAATGATTGTGCGCTGTGCCATGCAACGTAAGGAATCACGCGGTTTACACTTCACGCTAGATTATCCTGAACTTGCGCCTGAATTGCGTAAAACTGTGCTTATTCCACCAAATTTCCAAGTGGAAACCCCATTGGTGAATGAGTGATCTGATTGCTTGTTACACAACAGCATTTGCATAAAAGTATCTGTGAATAAAGTGCATTTGAATTCTAATGCAAGAAAGCACCGAATCGTGTTCCATAACACGATTCGATATTTTATCATTTTGAATATGATGACGTTAACTTACTAAACCTCCCCCCAAGAATTCATCAAGTTGAGTTTTAGATTACGGCTGCAACTTGAGTACCATCTTGAATAAATGCTTCTAAGCGAACTTGACCAGCCAATAGTTGCTGTAATTGGTGGCTATTTATGTACTGCAATTGCTGCCGTGTCTGTTCGTCTATAGGCGCATTTTGCAATTGTTTTGACAAATGCTGTAATGCTGCTTGAGCCCCCAACTGCTGCATTTTAATTGCATACAGATAGCCCAACACCACTCCTTTCTGCACATAATTTGCAGCTAAATCATGCTGCAGATGATAAATCAAAGCACCCATCACCCGTTCATTGGCTGAGAGTTTACGCAAAGGGTCACGTGCCACACGCTGACACGGGTCTTTATAGGCATGTTCACATGAGTCCAGAAAGCTCTGTGCCAGATGCTTTAAGTTTTGCTGACGATGCGGCAACTGTGCAGCTAATCCCAACGCTACTTGTGCCGAAACAGCGCGGGTAAAATCTGCAACCAATGGGTCTGCCATTGCGACACCAATACTGTTATGCCCTATTAAACTGGATAACCAAGCCATCATGGCATGTACACCATTCCATAAACGATTTTTAATGAGTTGGATTTCGGCAATATCATCTACCAAAATCATTTGACGCATGTGTTGCAATAATGGACTGGCATTTTCCACATAAATAGGCATGTCACTTTCAGCATGAAATAAAATTAAATCCATACTTTGCAAAATGTGACTGGGCTGAAAATTGCGTCTTAAATCTTCTACATATAAGGTGGCTTGACGCTCTTGCTCAGGCTGCAATCGAGTATTGTCTTCAATTTCAATTGGCTCTGCTTCGTCATCCAACTGAAATTGCTTAAAAATATTATACTTGATGCGTAATTGGCGATATAAGTTTTGATCGCTTAATTTAGAGACCATTCTATTTACGACAGTATCGCAAAAATAATGCTGCTCCATAATTTTGGCTGCCGTATCGGGATCCAACAACGCCTCTAACGCCTGATGAATATGCGTCATCAAGAGCTGTTTTGCCCCAACTTTATTTAAAATTACCAAAATAGTTAAAGGCTGATAGAGTTCAACTTGCGCTATAAAACGGGCATATAAGCCCTGCGCAATTACTTTAGCCTCTTGCTGTAAAGCATGTTCAGGCAAACATAATGCAATTAGGCTCGACTCCACATACATTTGCTGCATCTGCTGCAAGTTCTCCGCATCAATGATGTGCATATTTTCAATTCGTTCATCATAAGAACATTGTCCATAACGAATTGAATACGTTCCAAAGGCGTTTACTGCAGAACGATATAAGGTATTCCGTGTAGAAGCATAAATACGTTTAGGACGGGTATAGCCATCCCAGTGCGATAAAATTTGGGCCAAATAGCCCCCACCTATTGCACCAAAACCATGAATCCCCACACTCAACTGATTTAAAGTTTGCGGGAAGGCCTCTTGTAAACTCGGCATTTCCAATACAGGAATAACTTGATTTAAGTCATCTAAATAAGCTTGCATACTTGCGTAATAATGCTGCGTGAGTAACAACATATTAGCATTAGGTTTTTTGATATCCCGAAATAGTATGGTTATGCCACCCGCTGCATGTGCAGATTTGATTCCATTTTCAGAATCTTCCAGCATGAAACATTCGCTGGGTTCTAGATTAATTTTTTGTGCGGCTGTTATAAAAATTTCAGGATGTGGCTTGCCCTGTTGCACCTCATCGCCACAAACTAATACATCAAAAAACTTATAGACATTGGCATTAATCAAATATTCTTCGGCAATGGCACGACGACTAGACGTAGCAACCGCCATTCTCAAGCCAGACTTTCGTAACCGCTCTAATACCTGCAACAAACCTTTTTTAATGGGCACACCAAAATTGCGCACACTTTCTAGTTCTAGTTCATCAGCACGCTGACGGATCTCACGGTAAGGAATGTCTGCACCATATTCTGCTTGAGCCAGTTGTTCAGCGCTCTTTGCACTCAAACCCAAACATTGCATGAGGTATACGTCTGAAAATTCAACGCCAATGAGCTCCTGAGATGCCTGCTTCAATGTTTGAAACCGTAATCGTTCAGTATCAAACATTGTTCCATCCATATCAAAGATTGCTCCATGAACAATATTGTTCTTAAATTTAAGCATTTAGCTCCCTTGTTTTATTACTTACGGGTTGCTAGCTTAGACAAAAGCAGATTTGATCTATATGAAAAACATAAAATGAAATATTTGTGATTATTTTTTAACCAATCAAACCCTGATTTTCATGTGGTATGTGTACATATGTAACCACATGGTAAATATAAGTAACTAAAATTAAGATAAAGCTGACTTTATTCTCAGCCAATCTGTGGAATCGAATACGTCCCTGTGACATGCGCCACGGCATCATCTACACCTTCGGAATATACCCAAACCTCACCGACCACGAGGTTTTTCCCTACTTTCATTAAGCGACATTCACCACGTAAATTACGCCCTGCTGCGGGCTTGCGTAAAAAGTTGATGTTTAAATTACTGGTCACCGCCAAAGCCACCAAACCCAACTCCCCTAAAATGGCGATATAAAGTGCATAGTCTGCAACAGTCATCATAGTCGGCCCTGATACCGTACCACCTGGGCGTAAATCACGTTCATCGATGTGATAATTCACCAATGCCCCACGTGGCGTGATGGACACAATTTCACATTTTTCCAAACTTTGCGGAAACTCAACTTTTAAAAATTCAATAATTTCGTCTTTGGTCATATTTACTATTCGCTATTATTTAAATAAAAAAATCTTCTAAAGCATTTCCACTATAGAAGATTTTTCCATTCAATCAAATGCATAACCATGACCCATTGGCTTGTTATACCTTTGTTTGTTATGCCTTAGCTTGCAAATAGTGCATCGCCTGTGCAAATACTTGATCGGGGCTTTGTGTTGCATCTAAGCGCTTCACTCGCTCAGGGTGTCGCTCCCACAAAGTTTGATAGCCACCTCTTACTTTCTCAAAGAAAGTTGCTTTCTCTTGTTCAAAACGATCAAGTTCACCACGTGCCCGTGCACGGGTCATACCCAGTTCAATCGGTGCATCCAGCCAGAAAGTTAAGTCAGGCATACGTGCCACAAAGTTATTATTTAAAGTCTGCAACTTGCTTTCACTCAAACCACGTCCTGCACACTGATAAGCAAAACTCGCATCACTAAAACGGTCACACAGTACAGTTTTTCCTGCAGCCAACGCAGGTAAAATCACCCGATCTAAATGCTGTGCACGCGCTGCATACATCAACAATAACTCAGTGTCTGAACACATTTTTTCTTCATGGTTGACCTCGAGCAACAAAGCACGAATTTGCTCTGCCATAGGGGTTCCACCCGGTTCACGGGTTAAAACCACCGACTGACCTTGTGCAGTAAAATAATCATGAATACGGCGAATAAGTGTAGTTTTGCCTACCCCTTCAGTACCTTCAAAACTGATAAACATGCTTATTCCCCTGATTTTTTCATGCGCAGTACGTTTAAATATTCCTGTACGGCACGGTTATGATCTTGCAAATTGGTGCTAAATTTATGCCCACCGTTACCTGTCGCCACAAAATAAATGTTGTCAGATTGATCTGGATGCATCGCCGCTTCAATGGCTTTTTGACTTGGCAATGCAATTGGCGTTGGCGTTAAACCACTCATGGTATAGGTGTTGTATGGCGTTGGAGTGCGTAAATCCTGACGGGTAATATTGCCCTGATAACGCTCTCCCATACCATAAATCACGGTTGGGTCAGTCTGTAAACGCATCCCCAGTTTTAAACGACGTACAAACACACCCGAAACCTGCTCTAATTCAGCATCAACATTGGTTTCTTTTTCAATAATAGATGCCATGATTAAAGCTTCATATTTATTTTTATAGGGCAAATCTGCTGCACGATTATTCCAAGCATCATCCAATGATTTCATTTGACGCTGATATAAATCGGTTAAAATTTTACGGTCAGTTTCACCTTTGGCAAAGAAATAAGTATTCGGCGCAAATAAACCTTCGGGATGTGTAAAAGGAATATTTAAAGCTTTTAGCATTTGATCATATGGCAAATGCGACACTTCTTTGGTGACTAACTCATCTTTCTTTAACGCATCAATCAATTGTTTAAAAGTCGTGCCTTCGATCACCAAAATACGGTTCATTTGTGCATTTTCAGCATTGGCGATCATTTCCATAACCTGACGTACACTCATACCCTGACGAACTTCATACACGCCTTTTTTCATGCTGTCGTGAATCATCACCCGTTGATAGAGCTTTAAAACAATTGGAAAATTCACATGATCTTGTTCTGCCAAACGATCAATAAAGCGTGAATAGGTATCACCATCATTAATTGCCAATAATTGTTTTTTGCCTTCAATAGGATAATCTTTAAATAAGCTTGACCATAAGATCATGCCAATGACCAAAAACAGTCCGAGTACAAAAATAAGCGCACCCTGAATAGCACGCTTAGACCATATAGGTTTGGTTTTCTTTTTAGATTTTGATGGACGCTTAGACATAAGAATGAATCTGATTCAGTTGAAGTTGCTTAAATAGTTCCACACACGGCTGCACATCTAAAACCTGCTGCCCTAAATGGCTGACAATTTTCATGGGCGTTAAGGCATTACAGAAAAACAGACTTTGAATCTGCGCAATTTCCGAAACATGAACATCACGCTGTTCACAATGCAAATTCTGTTGTTGCATGCGCGATAAAATTTCTGCCCGCATGACACCGTGCACGCCATTATAACCAAGTTGCGGGGTAATCCATGTATTGTTTATACGAATGAAACAATTACTACTCACACCTTCAACCACACTGCCCTGTACATCAGTAACCAAAGCTTCTGTCCAGCCTTTTTGATCGGCTTCTTGTTTGAGCAATACCTGTTCAAGTCGGTTTAGACTTTTCAGCCCAACTAAATTCGGCATGCTTAGTCCAATCGCTTGTGCCAAGATGCCACTTTGAATGATGTCATAATGATATGCCGTATCTAAAGCCGCTTGTACTTGTGGATAGAAAAACACCCAAACATCGGCAGGATGATCAGGCAAGCTGTAGCCACGCTGCCCCACACCACGACTTAAAACAATCTTCAAAGTACCATTTAACTCGCCATGCGCCTGCTTTAAAATTGTCAGCGTTTCAGTGATTAACTCAAGATTGGCATTTAAAGAAAGTTGGCGATTGGCATATTGCAAACGCGCCAAATGGCGGTCAAATAATTCAATTTGATTTTGGCGAAAACGTGCAGTGCTAAAGCATCCATCACCATAATGAAACGCGCGATCTAACACATGAATCTGCTCGGTAGGCTTGGCATTTTTATAACACTGCATGGAAGAAGTACTCGTTATTTATCTCTAAATATAGAAAACAATGAAGAAATTTATATTTATCATTTACTGATATTCACCGCATTTTAAATTATTTTTTCAGCAAATAGACTACCGATATGCTTGCCTCATTCAACAACAGATTTAATACCTGAGGTCAAACATGAATTTTACAAAACTGAAAATTGGACTACTGGCGGCAGTACTTTCGGCAACAACCTTGAGCGTTTCTGCAAAAGACTTTCTGAATGTTTCCTACGATCCAACCCGTGAATTATACGATAACTTTAACAAAGATTTTGGTGCGTACTGGAAAAAAGCCACCGGGCAAAACATTAACTTTAAACAATCACATGGCGGTTCGGGCAAACAGGCACGTGCGGTGATTGATGGTCTAGGTGCCGATGTCGTGACTTTGGCACTGGCTGCCGATATTGATGAAATTGCTAAACGCGGTCTATTACCTAAAGACTGGCAAAAGAAATTTCCGCACAACTCGACCCCTTATACATCCACAATTGTATTTTTAGTGCATAAAGGCAACCCGAAAGGTATTCGAGATTGGGGCGATTTGGTCAAACCTGGTGTGGAAATCATTACTCCAAATCCAAAAACATCTGGCGGTGCACGCTGGAACTATTTGGCAGCGTGGGCATGGGCAAAACATCAACCTGCGGGCAATGATGCTAAAGCGCAAGAGTTTGTTCGCCAAATTTATAAACAAACCAAAGTATTGGATTCAGGCGCACGTGGCTCAACCACCACTTTTGCAGAACGTGGCATTGGTGATGTTTTGTTAGCTTGGGAAAATGAAGCCTATTTAGCCGTGCGTGAACAACCGGGTAAATTTGAGATCATCACGCCTTCTCTATCTATTTTGGCTGAACCGCCTGTGGCGATTGTAGAGAAAAATGTGCAAAAAGATGGCAATCAACACTTAGCCAAAGCCTATTTAAACTATCTCTATTCGCCTGCGGGTCAAAACATTGCTGCGAAGAATTATTACCGACCACGTAATGCTACGGTGTTGGCACAATATAAGTCGCAATTTAAACCATTGAAGTTGGTGACTATTGATCAAGAGTTTGGTGGATGGAGCAAAGTTCAGAAGCAACACTTTGAAAATGATGGCATTTTCGATCAGATTGTCAAAGCCAACCAAACCAAATAATACTCCGAAAGGTAAATCATACCAAAGCTCTAGCTGAAAACACCCAAATTGAAAAATGCGGGTGTTTTCACAAACGCATTTTTACCTGATTCACATATATCTCTTTTATTCATATAAAATTCATTTTTAATTATTTTTTTTGCATAGAAACTCTAGTTATCCTTGTTGCAGATTATTTAAAACATGAATTTTACAGCATTATCTTACTGAGTTTTGAATCCAAGTGATCACAGCCAAAGCTAAAAATGATGGGTTTAATTCATATTTAAGCATTATGCAGATCATCATTTCAGGCTGAAATATGCGAAGGAGCATCGACATGATTCATACCGTAATTGTTCCAGGTGTAGGTGGCAGTGAACATGCTCACTGGCAATCTTGGTTACAACGACAACTCATGTCTTGCTCGCGTGTACAACAGTCAGACTGGAATAGCCCAATTTTACAGAACTGGGTTGCTGAATTTGTCAAAACAGTTGCCCCGATTCAGAACGATATTCAAATTGTGGCGCACAGCTTTGGTTGTCTGACCACAGTGGCAGCCTTAGCACAGCAACCTAAATTGCAGGCGAAAATTAAAAATGTGGTTTTGGTTGCACCTGCTAACCCTGCCCGTTTTGGTGAATCTGGTTTTGCACAACACAGCCAAAGCAATTATTCGGCTTATTTTCAGCAACTTAAATTGGCTGTACCGACACGCTTATTGATCAGTGAAAATGACCCGTGGCTAAGTTTTGCAGATGCACAGGCACTTGCCCAAGCATGGCAATTAACACCGATTAATTTAGGACAAGTGGGTCATATTAATGTTGCATCAGGCTTTGGGGCATTTCCTGAAATTTATGATTATTTGATTGCAGAAAATATGCAATCACATATCAGTATTTCTGATAACAACAAGTATTTATTCAAATTTGCAATTTAATCTTCGCAAATTATGCTTGTGCCGAATTTATCTTTTACTTTTATCTGTTTGTTTTCAAACACTCATTCTCTCTTTTGAGGAGTCATCATGTCGCAGCGATCCAAAGTGCTGCCAGGATTTGGTCTTTCTCTAGGCTTTACCCTAGCGTATTTATCCTTAATTGTTCTTATTCCCTTATCGGCTGTATTTATTAAATCGCTGGGTATCGGTTGGGATGGTTTATGGGAAATTTTAAGTTCAGAACGTATCCAAAAATCTTTGCAACTCAGTTTTAGCGCTGCGCTCATTGCAGCCTTTATTAATGTCGTCTTCGGCTTATTATTGGCATGGTGTTTGGTACGATACAGCTTTCCGGGCAAACGTATTATAGATTCTTTGGTCGATTTACCTTTTGCATTGCCTACTGCAGTTGCGGGTATTGCCCTGACTTCTTTATACGCACCGACTGGCTGGATTGGACAATATTTAGAACCATTAGGCATTAAAGTCGCGTATACCCCTATCGGGATTACCCTTGCCCTGATTTTTATTGGTATTCCATTTGTTGTGCGTACCGTGCAACCCGTACTCAGTGACTTAGAAACCGAGTTGGAAGAAGCAGCATCTGCGCTAGGGGCTAACCGCTTTCAAATTGTCACCAAAGTGATTTTCCCTATTTTATTGCCTGCACTGATTACAGGTTTTGCACTCGCATTTGCGCGTGGCGTAGGTGAATATGGCTCGGTGATTTTCATTGCAGGTAACCAACCATTTAAAACTGAAATTGCACCCTTAATGATTATTTCTCGTTTAGAAGAATATGACTACGCAGGTGCAACCACAATTGCTGTGGTGATGTTGCTGATTTCTTTTGTCATGCTGTTCTTAATTAACTTATTACAAGCATGGGCAAGTCGTCGCACAGGGAGAACTGCACGATGAGTTTAAATACCAACAGCAATGCTTTGGCTGAAAAACTACAATCACGCGATGCAACACGTGAACCGACTTGGGTACGCTATACCCTGATTGCAATTGCCTTCATTTTCTTCTTAAGCTGTCTGATTTTGCCGCTGATTTTGGTTTTTGTAGAAGCCTTTAAACAAGGCATTGGTGTCTATGCACAAGCATTGGTGCATCCTGACACTTTATCGGCAGTGAAATTAACCTTACTCACTGCAGCCATTGCCGTACCTTTAAACGTGGTATTTGGTATTGCCGCAGCGTGGTCAGTGGCGAAATTCAATTTCCGTGGTAAGTCGATTCTCACCACCTTAATTGATATGCCTTTTTCAGTTTCTCCGGTCATTGCAGGTTTAATGCTAGTCCTGATTTTTGGTACACAAGGTTGGATGGGCGGCTGGTTGATGGAACACGACATCAAAGTTTTATATGCCGTACCTGCAATTGTGATTGCCACCATCTTCATTACTGTACCTTTTGTGGCGCGTGAATTGATTCCTTTAATGGAAGCGCAAGGCACAGAGGAAGAAGAAGCTGCGATTGTATTAGGTGCATCGGGTTGGCAGACCTTCTGGAAAGTCACTTTGCCAAATATAAAATGGGGTTTAATTTACGGCGTGATTCTGTGTAATGCCCGCGCAATGGGTGAGTTTGGCGCGGTATCTGTGGTATCGGGGCATATTCGCGGAGAAACCAACACCCTACCGCTGCACGTCGAAATTCTCTATAACGAATATACCTTTAGTGCTGCGTTTGCGGTGTCCTCTCTCTTGGCACTTCTCGCGATTGTGACCCTGATTTTAAAAACTTGGGTTGAAATTCGCCAAGAAAAGCAAAACCAACGCAATGAAGATTCAACTGTTTCTTAAGGAATGACCGCATGAGTATTCAAGTTAAAAATATTGAAAAAAATTTTGGTGCATTCCATGCACTTAAAGACATCTCCCTCGATTTTCCAGATGGCCAACTGGTGGCGCTGCTTGGGCCTTCAGGCTGTGGTAAAACCACCTTGTTGCGTATTATTGCAGGATTAGAGTCGGCAGATCGTGGGCAAGTGATATTAGAGGGTCAGGATGCAACCGATGTGCATGTGCGCGAACGTCAAGTTGGATTCGTTTTCCAGCACTATGCCCTATTCCGCCACATGACCGTATTTGACAATATCGCATTTGGTTTACGGGTACGTCCACGTGCAACCCGACCTTCAGAAGCCGAGATTAAAAAGCGTGTTATGCGTTTACTCGACTTGGTACAGTTAAGCTTTTTAGCAGACCGTTATCCTGCACAATTATCGGGTGGACAACGTCAACGTATTGCTTTGGCACGTGCCTTAGCGGTAGAACCACGCGTATTGTTATTGGATGAACCTTTTGGTGCGCTTGATGCCAAAGTGCGTAAAGAATTACGTCGTTGGTTAAGAACTTTGCATGATGAATTACACATCACTTCAATTTTCGTGACCCACGATCAGGAAGAAGCACTCGAAGTTGCCGATCAAATTATTGTCATGAACAAAGGTAATGTCGAACAAATTGGTTCACCGCGTGAAGTGTATGAACAGCCTGCAACTCCGTTTGTATTTGACTTCTTAGGTCAAGCCAACCGTTTTGAAGGACAACATCATCAAGGGATTGTGCAAATTGGTGAAGATCGCGTACAACTTCTCAATCAACCGAATGCGCCTCAAGGCAAAGTGATTGCATTTGCACGTCCAGATGAGTTGCATATTCATGCCCAACCACAGGAAAATACCATTCAAGCGACCTTCTTACGTGAGGTTTGGATTGCTGGTAAAGTAGTTGCAGAATTGCAAGATCGTCAAGGGAATTTGATTGAAATTGCACTCACCGCAGATGAAGCGAAACTGCACCAATTCCGCCCAAATCAAACGGTTTGGTTAAGTGTAATCACTTTACATTTATTTGAAAATCAAGTCGCATAAGGACATCAAGATGGAGCCTAACCCGCTCCATCCTTTTTAGGGTTGCACCACTATGAATTTCCAACAACTTAGAATTATTAGAGAAACCGTTCGGCAAAACTTTAATTTAACCGAAGCGTCTGCAGCACTATACACCTCTCAATCGGGCGTGAGTAAGCACATTAAAGACCTTGAAGATGAGCTTGGTGTGCAGCTTTTTGTGCGCAAAGGCAAACGTCTACTAGGTTTAACCGAGCCAGGACAAGCTTTGCTGAGTATTGTCGAACGCATGTTGGTTGATGCAGATAACATTAAACGCCTTGCCGATGACTTTAATAAAGTCGATGAAGGCACGCTCACCATTGCGACTACACATACCCAAGCGCGTTATGTGCTGCCGCCTATTGTGAATTTGTTTAAAAAAGAATTCCCTAAAGTACATTTGATTTTGCAACAAGCCAGCCCTGTTGAAATTGCCGAAATGCTGCTACAAGGTGAAGCCGATATTGGTATTGCAACCGAATCTCTAACCACTGAAGAGAACTTGGCAAGTGTGCCTTATTATGACTGGCGCCACAGCATTATTACCCCGCAAGATCATCCTTTAGCCAGTAAAACTGAGATTAGCCTGACCGATTTGGCAGAATATCCAATCATCACTTATCACGGCGGCTTTACGGGACGTTCTAAAATTGACAAAGCATTTACCGATGCAGGAATTGATGTCAATATCGTTATGTCTGCACTTGATGCCGATGTTATTAAGACCTATGTTGAATTGGGCATGGGCGTAGGCGTGGTAAACAATGTGGCATACGATGCAGAACGCGATTACCGTCTAAAACAAATCCAGACCGATATTTTTGGGGTAAACACCACATGGATTGCGGTTCGCAAAGGACATTTACTACGTGGCTATGGCTATGAGTTTATTTCTTTATGTGCACCAAATGCCGATATTAAAGCGTTAAAGCGCATTGCTTATCCTGACGAATAACCCCATTCACATAAGAGAGCGCATTCGCTCTCTTATGTTTCATTATTTCGCCACGATCTTCGTTTATCTTAAAACAGGAAAATAATGTTTTAAATTGATTCAAATTATGCATAAAATATAATCAACAATAAAAATGATTATTTGATTTTAAACACGATTCTATCACTCAAATGCGGGACGTCACATGAAATATCATCTTTGCACTGCATGCTTGTACGTCCTGCCCATAGTGTATAGTCATGCTGCAGCTCTAGAACAAAGCCATCAATCTGTTAGCGCCTTTTTACAAGAAAATAATTATGCAGAAATAACCTTGCTTTATTTAGAGCCGAATGTTTCTGGGCAAGTACAATATCAACAACAACTCCGTGAACTGGGAGTTACTGATTTTTCGACTGGAGATTTGGTCGAAAGCAAACATTTCATCAATGCGGGCTTAAAATTACAGCTTAGCCCACAACTTTCCTTTGGTTTATTATTCGACCAACCGTTTGGTGGGCGGGTTAATTATCAATATACCCCTGAAATATATGCTGAAAAAATAGAAATTGAGTCCAGTCATATTCAGTTTGACAGTCGCAATATGACTGCACTAATCGGCTATCAACCTACCCCTCGCTGGAATTTTTTTACAGGTATTAGCTGGCAAGACTTTAAAGGCTATTTAGAGGTTTTTGGACAAGATTATGCTGTGTTTAATGGTTATAGCGTAGCATTTGAACGTGATTCTGCCCTAGGTTGGTTAACAGGATTTAGTTATCAAATTCCAGAGTATGCATTTAAAACCGCAGTGACTTATCGCGCTAAAATTAAACATCGTCTAAATACTTACGAACATACGCAACACACGCTTTTAAATCTTGTGCCCGAAAATCAGAGCGTGGTAGAAACTCCAAAATCTGTCAATGCACACTTACAAACAGCGATTTCGACACATAACCTCGTCTATGCAGATTTACGCTGGGTAAACTGGTCTGACTTTAGCATTCAACCGCCACAATTTAATGCGGTCATTGCTGCCTATGCACCGTATGTACCCGAAATTTCAGGTTATCAACTGATTTCCTACCCTAAAGACCAATGGTCGGCAAAAATAGGCTGGGCGCACCGTTGGACACCCACATGGGTCAGTTTTATTGAAAGCTCATGGGACTCTGGGACTGGCAATACTGTGTCTACACTCAACCCTTCAGATGGCTTTTCAAGTTTTGGAACAGGCGTGGTATATCGTGTAAATCAAAAAAATGAGATTACATTTGGCGCACATTATTTAAAGTTTAGAAAAGCCAAAATCAATACCAATACTGACAGTGCTGTGTCTTTTGCCTCGCTGGCAACGTCCAATAATAACAATGCCCTTGTTTATGGTTTACGTCTTGCCCATCGTTTCTAATATACACGTAAACCTACACAAATAAAAAACGAGCCGAAGCTCGTTTTTTTTGGTTTAGCTGAAACTAACGGATATTACCAGTGGTAGCTTACACCTAGTTTAGCTACTGGCATCCATTCGTATTTGTCATCGTTACGGATTTTTTGTTCTTCCGCATGTACTGACTCTGAAATACTTGGAGAACCAGCAACTGCATTAGATAAATTACCATATTCACTTAAATTAACAGTCGGATTGCCTGTATAGAACGCACCAACTTCACCAAATACACCCCAATTATTGTTAATCTTTGGAGCAAAACCTAAACCTAGATATGGCGCAATGTCATTTTCATAAGCGAGTTTACCTTTCACCCCACCTAAACCTGTGTATGCAACATCATTTACATGAATAGTACCTTGAGCATTTTTATTTTGCTTATCTAAACCGTATTCATTGTCAATATAGCCAACACCTGCTGCAACATAAACGCCTTGCGCCCATTTACTTGGACTTGCACCCCATGGACGAATTTCAGCATTTAAATAGGTCAAGTTATTGTCCATATCCATATCATACTTAGTACCATTAATAGATAAGTCATCCGACCAAGAAATATCGCCACCGTTATAGCCAAGAGCTAAGCCAACATAAGGGTTTGCAGTCCAAAGTAAGGCACCACCATAACCTGTTGTACCTACTTCAGCACGTACACCTGTTGGAATTAATTGGTTACGATCAAACGCATAACCATCTTTTACCACAGCTGTATCTGCCATTGCAGAACCTGCAACTGCTGCCAATACCGAAGCGGCTAAAATTGTATGTAAAGTTTTCATTGTGTTTCTCCTCAAACTAAAACTTTTTGAATTTTCATTCGTGTTTGTCATGAGAAAACTATAGAGCATGTTGCGGTCAGCTTTTATGCAAAATTTACCCCGTTTTTGTTATTTTTTGATACAAATTTATTCTTATTGTTTATTGCAAAAGCATTTATTTTCAAAACTTCAACAATTTAGCGCGCAACTTAACTTGTTTATCTTACTAAGGATAAATTCCAATCTGTTCCAATTTTTATCTATTCCTCACTCAATATAGTGTAAAATCTTTGGAAAATTTTTTTCTGGTAAGAACATCGATGTCTCAGCTTTCAACAATCATTGAACAAGCATTTGAAGACCGCGCTAATTTCAGCGCTGCAGATTGTCCCGCTGAAATTCGTCAGGCAGTTGAACAAGCAATTGCAGGTTTAGATAACGGCACATTACGCGTTGCTGAAAAAATTAATGGTGAGTGGATCGTTCACCAATGGTTAAAAAAGGCAGTTTTGTTATCTTTTAAACTCAATGATAACAAGCCAATTGAATCTTGCGATTTGCGTTTCTACGACAAAGTAGACACGAAATTTACAGGTTGGACTGACGAGCAATTCAAACAAGCAGGTGTGCGTGTTGTACCGCCAGCAGTTGCACGTAAAGGTTCATTCCAAGCCAAAAATGTGGTGTTAATGCCATCTTATGTCAATATTGGCGCTTATGTAGATGAAGGCACCATGGTTGATACATGGACAACTGTAGGTTCATGTGCACAAATTGGTAAAAACGTGCATTTATCGGGTGGTGTAGGTATTGGTGGTGTACTTGAGCCACTTCAAGCAAACCCAACTATTATTGAAGACAACTGCTTCATTGGCGCACGTTCTGAAATTGTTGAAGGCGTGATTGTGGAAGAAGGTTCTGTCATTTCTATGGGCGTTTATATTGGTCAATCGACCAAAATTTATGACCGTGAAACTGGCGAAATCCATTATGGTCGTGTACCTGCAGGTTCGGTGGTAGTTTCTGGCAACCTGCCTTCTAAATGTGGCACTTATAGCTTGTATGCTGCTATCATTGTGAAGAAAGTAGATGCGAAAACCCGTGCAAAAACCAGTTTGAACGACTTATTACGCGAAGACTAAACTTTTTTTAGTTTTCTCCATCTCTACGGCCAGCAATGACCGTAGGGATTTTTGTTTTTTTACATACTGTGATGAATTTTATGAATACCCTCCGATCTTCCGCTATTCCTGTTTCTGATCCGTCTGCGGGTTTACGCATCACGGAGATTTTCTATTCATTGCAGGGCGAAGCCAATACATCGGGCTTGCCAACCGTGTTTATTCGTTTAACGGGTTGTCCATTGCGTTGCCATTACTGTGATACCACTTATTCTTTTGAAGGTGGCGAACGTCAATCTTTAGATGACATCATCCAAACCACGCTAGAATTTAAAACACCGTATGTATGTGTGACGGGCGGTGAACCTCTGGCTCAACCGAATGCACTGCCACTCATGCAACGCTTGGCAGATTTAGGTTGTGAAGTGTCTTTGGAAACCAGTGGAGCTTTAGATATTTCTAAAGTGGATAACCGTGTGTCGAAGGTGCTGGATTTAAAAACCCCTGCATCGGGTGAAATGTCACGCAACTTATTATCAAATTTAGATTTTTTAAACCCACATGATCAAATCAAATTTGTGATTTGCAATCATGACGATTATCTTTGGGCGAAGCAGCAAGTTGAGCAATATCAGTTGCATAAAAAAGTCGATACAGTGTGGTTCTCCCCTGCATTTGCTGTCGAAAAAGGTGCAGTCGCCTTGCCACAACTTGCACGTGATTTGGCACAGTGGATTTTAGCCGACCATCTCCCTGTTCGTTTCCAATTGCAATTACATAAATTGCTTTGGAATGATGAAACAGGTCGTTAATCTCCTCACGAATCCCCATTCGTATTGACGTCAATCTTCACACTTTTGCTCAAGTTCTATCGCTATATTTTAAAATTTGGAGTTCAATTATGCGCCCTCGTGCCATTGTATTGTTATCTGGTGGATTAGACTCAACCACGTGTTTGGCATGGGCACAAGCGCGTTATGAATGTATTGCACTTAGTTTTATGTATGGTCAACGCTCGACTACAGAGCTAGATGCTGCACGTGCCTTGACTAAAAATGCAGGCATTGAGCATCGTGTGATTAATATTGATTTAGGCAACTTGGGCGGTTCTGCCCTGACCGATCACAGCATTGAAGTACCTGATCATGAGCAAGAAGGTATTCCTGTGACTTATGTGCCTGCGCGTAATACCATCTTCCTGTCTTATGCTTTGGCAGCTGCCGAAGTTTTTGATGCAGAAGCAATTGTGATTGGTATTAATGCGGTAGATTATTCGGGCTATCCTGACTGTCGTCCTGAATTTATTGATGCTTTTGCCAATATGGCACGCTTGGCAACCAAAGTTGGCGTAGAAGGCAAACCGTTAAAATTTGAGACACCTTTGTTACATTTATCCAAAGCAAATATTATTCGCTTAGGTATTGAACATGGCGTAGACTATAGTCAAACGGTTTCTTGCTACCAAGCAGATGACCAAGGACGTGCTTGTGGTAAATGTGACAGCTGTCGCTTACGCAAACAAGGTTTTGCCGATGCCGGTGTTGCAGACCCAACGCGTTATATACCGTCATAACAAGGTAAAGTGTATGAAAAATTTAAAATCAAACATTATAGTTTCTGCGATTATGTCTGTTGCTGCATTATTCGCAACAACGACACACGCAAATAATGACAAGTTGCAACAAGCATATAAAAGCACCAATGTAAAAGCAGCTTTAATTAATGTTTGTAAAGAAGAAACTGCAAAAGGCAAAAAACTGACTACAGCTGAAGTAAGCAAATATTGTACTTGTGCAGTAGAAGCAGATGGTAAATTAACCAACGCTCAAAAATGGGAAATTCAAAGCGCAATTAACCAGAAAAAGAGCCCTGCGACTTTAGCTTTTGTACAAAAGCAAAATAAAGATTTGCAAACTTGTTTTGGTCCTCAGCTTACAGGTAAATTAAAAACCTTAACTGAAGAAGCAATGAAAGCGGCTGAGAAAAAATAATTTTTCTTAACAATTTCAACTAGCCACTTTATGTGGCTAGTTTTTTATGTGCATGATTTTGGAGAAAAATATGAGCACGACAATTCAATTACCAAATCAAGCTTTTCCTGCAACCACAGGCGAAGTCAATTTAACCGAACTTGGTACAGATTGGTTAGTGGTGTATTTTTACCCGAAAGATTCTACCCCAGGCTGCACCACACAAGCTGTCGATTTTACTGCGCTAAAGCCACAATTTGATGCGCTTAATACCACCATCATTGGCATTTCGCGCGACTCAGTCAAAGCCCATCAAAACTTTACCGAAAAACAATCTTTAGGCATCAACTTGATTAGCGATAAAGAAGAAGTATTGTGTCAGTTGTTTGATGTGATTAAAGAAAAAAATATGTATGGCAAAAAAGTTATGGGCATTGAACGCTCTACTTTTATTTTCCATCAAGGTCAATTACTGAAAGAATATCGTAAAGTCAAAGCTGCAGGACATGCCGAGCAAGTGCTTGCGGATTTAACCGCTTTACAGGCTTAATTTTCAGCCTCTAAAAAAACACAATGTTCTGGATGATTGAAAGCTTTTTCAATCATCCTTTTTCATTTAAAAACTGGATTACTCCGTCAAATTACTGCTGTCCTGCTGCTGGTATTTGTCTTGTAATTGACGATAAATTTCCGTGTTTTGAAATGCGGTTAAGAAATCAATTGTGCCTTGCGGGAAAAAATTAGGCTGTATTTCCCCACGATAATAAGCCTCACGTGCAGGCGTAGCAGACATGGCATCTTGCAAGCTGTCTAATTCTACCATCTCCCATTCAGGGAAAAACTTTAAATAATAAGACGAGTCATCTTTAAAATGCCCAATTAAACCAACACGATCTTGCGGTTGAATCAATTCACCGACTAAAGATTTGACTAGTTTTTGCCATTTTTCATCATTGTAGACATCTACGACATGCACAAACTTAATCCGTTCTTGCATCTCAGGTGAAAAGTTAGACAAAATCATCTGCTCACGTTCTTTGGCTAAAAACGGATTTTTTAAATTGCGCTCATTTTGTGCAGAACCTAATGCCAAAATCACATAATGACTACGTGCTAACGCAATTTGAATGGTTTGCAAATGCGCCAAATGAAATGGCTGAAAGCGGCCAATGAAAACCAAATAATCAAACGTATATTGCATAATAAATACGCCAATCCTAATTTTGATAACAACATGATGCTATCTGATACGCGGAAATGTCATCCACAACCTGCGTGGTATCAACTCATTATTGTTTTTGCAAGATAATAAATCAAAAACAATAATTGGGCAGGTTTCGTGGATGACAAATGGTTTTGCCTACTTTTGCCAAAACAAAAGTAGGTCGAACCGAAGGTTAATCCTAAAATAGAATTAATAGACGTTAAGATTCCGCCTTGCTTATTCATTTTTTAAATGAACAACCCCAAATTCTAAATAAATTTCACATTGAATTAGGAACGCAAATCTCATCATTCACTAACTTTTTATGAACTCATGAGTTGTGCCAGCGCTGCGAATTTGCGACATAATGAGCCATAAATTCAAACCAATCAAAGCAAGGATAGTACGATGACACTGAGCTGTATTCAACAACCTCACCCACATTTGAATGCGAATTTAGACAATGGCGTACTGACTTTAGCCATCAACCGACCAGAAGCAAAAAACGCGCTGTATGGTGAATTGTATTTGTGGATTGCACAAGCCTTAGATGAAGCAGATCAGTCCAACGCAGTACGTTGTGTAATTTTACGTGGCACAGATGCAGATTTTAGTGCTGGCAATGACATGCAAGACTTTATGAAGTCTGCTGCACTTAAAGGACAACTACCTGCTGCCGAAGGCCCTCCATTCATCTTATTAAAATCTGCAGCTAAGTTTTCTAAACCGCTGATTGCAGCTGTACGTGGGGTGGCAATTGGCATTGGTGTCACAATTCTATTACATGCAGATTTGGTATATAGCGACAATACTGCCCTATTCCAAATTCCATTTGTGAGCTTGGGCTTATCGCCTGAAGGTGCATCAAGCAAACTTCTAGTAGAACAAGCAGGCTATCACAAAGCGGCTGAACTGTTGCTAACTGCACAAAAATTCAATAGCGAAACGGCATTATCGGCAAATTTAGTTAATAGCATTGAAACCGATGTCTATGCAACAGCACAACAAAAAGCAGCGCAATTGGCGGCTTTGCCATTGGCTTCACTCAAACAATCTAAAGCCCTCATGAAACATAATGTCAATGAAATCGTGGCGTGGATTGACCATGAAGCAGAAATTTTTATGCAACGTGTCGGTTCAGCAGAAATGATGGAAGCGGTGCAGGCCTTTATGCAAAAACGTAAACCTGATTTCAGCCAATTTAATTAAGCGCTGTTTAGCTGAAATGTACTTACACCCATTTCAAGTGAACTAGATGTTTTAAAACCACATTCATTTTGGCTGAATGTGGTTTTTTCTTTATTCGCCCCCATATTCTGCAATGTGCTGTCAATCATTAAAAAATTGAGGAAAATTGTAATGTCTAATCCAAATCCAACCGATGTTAAAGCTGAAAAAAAAGAACGTTATTTTGAACCTGCACCACAAGATATTGATGTAGAAAACTTTAAAAAAGTCATTCAAAGCCGTCGTTCGGTGCGTAAATTTACCGACAAAGCCATTCCTGCAGAAGTATTGGATGATTGTTTAGATATGGCTTTATTGGCTCCAAACTCATCTAATTTACAACCGTGGACTTTTGTCGTGGTGCAAAATCCTGCCAAGAAAAAACAACTGGTTAAAGCCTGCTTAGGACAACTCGCTGCTCGTACTGCAGCAGAGCTAATCGTGTGTATTGCACGTACAGACCGTGTTGATGAAATGGCAAAAAAGAATATCAGCGAGTTCCCTTTTCCTGAAGCACCTGCTGCAGTCAAAAAATATTACAAGTTTATTCCTTATAACTACATGACTGGCTATTTAAACGCAGTAGGTAACTTTAAGAAAGTCGCTTTCAAAATTGCACGTAGTTTAGATAAACAATTACCTGTAACTGCGTTTAACCCTGCCGATGCCAAACTTTGGGCAAGTAAAACTACAGCACTCGCCTGTGAAAATATGGTCTTAGCCCTTCGCGCACACGGTTTTGATAGCTGTATGATGGAAGGTTTTGATGAGCCGATGGTACGCAAACTCTTAAAACTGAATGATCAACAATTTCCAGTGATGGTGATTGCTGCAGGTGAACGTGCCGAAGATGGTGTCTTTTTCCCGCAATACCGTTTTGACCGTGACCTATTTATTCAGAAAGTCTAGGGGCTGTTAACATTTCATAAATGGCTTGCGCTGTAGGCTAAAACTGAGCAGATTAGGCATGAAACGCAAGGAATAGCGAGACTATTGCCAAGTTTCATAACGTAATCTGAGAAAGTTTTAGCCACATGAGCAAGAACAAAGCGCTGCTTTGTTTGCTGCGCAAGGGGACGAGCATATTTTTTGCTGCTATTGCGTTAAGTTGACAAAAATAACTAATCATGCGAAAAAGTTTTTTTAGTTAACAGATGTTCACACATGCCTCGAATTGTTTCTGTACCACTTAGTTTAGAACAGCGAGAACGACTCATTTTTCTGGCCAA